>JBAXOJ010000061.1:0-12759 GCA_037133315.1 Clostridia bacterium | reverse complement strand
GTTCAATCATTTATTTGGCAAAAGGACAGTGGGGAGAGGACTCGCCAAGTTATCTAACGAGCAACACGAATGAGTTGCTGCCGGATGGATGGATTAAAGTAGTGAAGACTTATTCTAATGTGCCTAGCACAAAAAAATACCTAGCGATTCGCGGAAACGGCAACAATTTGGCAATCTATCTGGACAATATTTCGGTTAAAAGAACTGATGTTGTTATAACGCCTACACAATCGCCAACGCCAACTCCAACGCCAAGCATAGCTCCAACGCTAACACCAACCCCAATTTCAACTCCTACGCCGACGCCAACACCAACGGCAACACCAACGTCTATGCCTACGCTTACGCCAACCCCAACGCCGACGCCGACGCTAACACCAACCCCATCCACAACCCCGAAACCATTGGTCGCACCATCAATTCAAGTCGTGACAAATACATCAAAATTGATTTCGGGCAAATCTGTTTCTGCTGGTCAAATCTTGCTTTCAGTGGGTTCAAAGACCTATACGACATCTGTAAAAGCTGGAATTTGGAAGATCGCGATTCCTTCCGTTCTCAAAGTTGGGACGAAAGTTTCTGCGCGCGTGAAAGCAAACAACTTGACGAGTACATCCAAAACAATTTACGTCATTCCCGCCGCGCCAATCGCTTTTCAAGTCAAAGCGAATGCCACTGCAATCAAAGGGAAAGCGACTAAAAATGCGACGGTCTATGTTAAAACTGTTTCGAAAACCTATTCGGCCAAAGCGAATGCAACGACGGGATCGTTTTCGATTAAGGTGCCAAAGGTTCATAAAGGAACGGTTTATATGTTGAGTTGCAAAATTGGCGGTTACACCAGTCCTGTCAAGGTTGTGAAAGCAATTTGATCAAAAAGGTCTATCTTGAAATTACGAATATTTGCAATCTTTCGTGCGATTTTTGTCCCAAAACAAAACGCGCACCGCAATTTATGAGCGTCCCGGCATTTACGCACGCCATCACTTCGATACGACATTTGACAAAACACGTCTACTTTCATCTGATGGGGGAACCGCTGTTGCATCCTGATTTAGCAGAATTCTTTGCAATCTGCCACGCCAACGGCATGCAAGTCAACCTCACGACCAACGGCACATTGATCGCGCAAGCGAGTCATGTTTTGCTGCAAGCACCAGCACTCAGAAAAGTCAGCTTTTCGCTGCATAGTCAGGATATTGGGTCTGCTGAATACAAGGATTACATTGCGGAGATTGAACGGTTCACAAAGGAGGTCGCAGGTCGGTTCATCATTGAGTATCGGAACTGGAACGCGCAAGACGAGGGCGAAGACAAAAAGATTGCACCAAACGTCTATTTGTCTTTTGCAAACAAATTCAACTGGCCTGATCTCTCGCAAAGCGAAACACATCGCGACGCATTTTGCTACGGGCTTCGCGACCAGTTTGGGATCTTGGTGGACGGCACTGTGGTTCCTTGTTGCCTGGATTACGATGGAAACATCGCACTGGGAAATCTGTTCAAACAACCTATTGACGAGATTCTTCGGTCTGAGAGGGCTCGCAAGTTGTACGAAGGATTTTCTAATCGGACGGCAACGGAAGAACTCTGCAAGAAGTGCGGGTATGCACAAAGATTTCAAAAGAATTGTATTGACATTTAGAATGAGAGTGGTAACATTAATATAGTACTTCAGAACACATGACACATCGATCTTGAAAAATGGCAAACATACCGAAAGGTATGGACGCAAAGCCACGAGTCTAAGGCGAAAGCTACGACAGTCGGGTTGCCAAGAGGAATACTGAAACTCAGGACCTCCTTTGGCTTGTACGTAGGAGGTTTTTTTGTGCCTTTTTATTGGACAAATGACCGTAGCAATCACATTGCTACGAGTATTCGCATTCTAATTGTTATCTTTTTAATTTTAAACGTGACGTTTGGAACTAGCGTAGTTGCAGCTGCGGCATCAACAGCCATGACGGCGCCTGCGTTTGACGCCATGCGTCAAATCACGTTTTCGGAAGAGACAGAAAGTTTCGTAAATCCTGAACGTGGCTGGTATCGCCCATACAAATCGACGGACATTTGGGGCTTTGATCTATTGAAGGGAAAAGGCATCAGTGTTGTCCTGCTGGAAGTTGATTTGAAGGCGTTTTTGACGACGCCGATTAGTGTCGCGAAGCTGGATGAAATTCGAGGTGCATTTGATGAAGCGAGAAAGAATGGCATTCAATTGATGTTTCGCGCCGCGTACGATTTCAAGGGGTTGGAAGATTGTGAGCCGAAGGATTTGAGCATCATCACGGGGCATATCGCTCAGTTGAAAAGCATCTTTTTTGATTACGAAGACGTCCTGTACTGCGTGCAGGCTGGGTTCTTGGGTCCTTGGGGGGAGTGGCATTCCTCTTATTACGGTAATCCGCCGTCTTTAGAGGCGCGGAAAGCAGTCCTGTTTGCGCTCATGAACGCAGTGCCGAAAAGCAGATCGATCCAAGTCAGACGGCCGATGTTTATCCGAGACATTTTTGCTGGCGAGGCGGGCGGCAACATAATCACCGAAGAGACTGCGTTTAATGGTTCAAACTTATCCCGCACGGGCTATCACGACGATGCGCTCCTTAGCACGGCAGATGAGTATGGTACTTATGTGGAAAAGGGATTTAGCAGGAACGCGGAGCTGAATTGGGTCAATCAACAAAATAAATATGTTCCGTTTGGCGGAGAAACTTGCTACCTTGGCAATAATTCGAACCCAGATAATGCAATCCTTGAATTGAACAAACTGCACGCTCAGGTCGTGAATTTGGATTATCATCCATCGGTCATCAGCAAGTGGAAATCGACTACATTCGATGGCGTAAACACCTTTGATTACATCACGGCGCAGCTTGGCTATCGTTTTATTCTTTCTGACTTATCGCTCAACACGGAAGTGAAAAAGGGCGGTATCCTGCATTTGAACTTTAATTTCAAAAATGAGGGGTTCGGCAATCTAATCAATGCGCGAAATTTTGAAGTTGTCTTGTATAATGGAACGACGACCTACACGGCGCCAGTAAATGACGATCCGCGCAGATGGTACCGTGAAAACGGCGTGATGAATCGGGATTTATACTTCACAATCCCTTCGACCCTTGCTTCTGGAAAGTGGAATGTCTATTTCAATTTGGCGAATCCATTGACCGACACAAAGGCGAACGCGGATTTTTCCGTGCGCATCGCAAACAACGGCGTCTGGAATGCCACGAAAGGGTGGAACATCGTCGCACGCGACATCGATATCAGCGCTTCTGAGACTTCCACTGCCATAAAATACTTCAAGGAATTAACGAGGACAGACGCACTTCTTTTGATTGATCCTGATTTCACGACTCCTTTGCCTTCGCAAACACCAGAGCCATCGGCCACGCCGTACTCCACGCCGACACCAGATGGTTCCACGGCGCCTACCGTAGTCCCAACTGCGACCCTGACCCCGACCGCCACAGCGACCCCAATGCCAACCCCAAACCCAATCAAGGCGATGACCATATCGAATACGTCATCTTATGTGAACTTAAGAATTAGCGGAAGCAACCTCAATACCAAAAGTCAATTTTTCATTGATTCGGACAATCAGAAATCCACTGGATTTCTGACGAAATGGAGAACTTCTGGCTTCGAATATCTGATTGAAAACAAAATCCTTTATAAATATAGCGGCACAAACAATCAATGGAAGTGGACGCGCATCAAGGACTTAGCGTTTTCAAGAACCGATGCGCTGATTTCCGTGATTTTGCCCATCAAGTCCGTTGGGCTTGCAGACGGGAAGGTATTTCGCGTCGGGTTCATCAGCAACGATGATCGGACGCGTGTGATACCGGCGCTCAATCAATATCCAAGGAAATATACATTGTAGTGACTTCAAATCAAAGAAAAGTTAGAATATTTAGCGTGTCAGAGAAAAAGGAGATAACGCGTTATCTCCTTTTTTTGTGAGAGCAATAATTTACTAAATGGGTTAACAATCTTGACCTAAGTGACAAGGTTTTTAGCGGAAATTGATTGTTTATTTGGAAGTTTGTCGCGATTTCGCTAGAAAATGACAAATTATGGGTGAATAATCATGCGTTTGAGTGAATATTCTTAAACGAACGAAGTGATTTTAGAATATTTTGCGTCTCAGACAAAAAGGTGATAAAGCGTTGACTTATTTCCTCTGAAATCAGGAGATTTGTATAACTTTAATCACTCGAAACGAAAAAAGAACTGCCTCATCAGCACGATGAGGCAGTTCTTTGGTTTACTTGGTGGGAGGAGATGGATTCGAACCATCGAAATCGTCGATAACAGATTTACAGTCTGCCCCCTTTGGCCGCTCGGGAACCCTCCCACGAATTTTGACTGACAAGAATGAATTATAAAGGGTAATGGAGCGTTCGTCAAGAGCAAAATCACGCGCGATTTCGTTTTATTTTCTTTGACGTGGTTTTCTCGAATTCAGTTTCGGAAATTTCAAAGTTGCGAATGTGTTTGTAGGAGGCAAGGAGCGCGTTGATTTTCTTGACTTCTTGCGCGATGAGGGCCTCAATCTGCTTAGGTTCTTCGCCGACTTCTGCTTTTGCCTTTTCATAGTCAGGGAAGATTTTTGCGTTGACGTCGACGTCCCCATCTGGCTTCGTCTTTCCGTACACGACGCTTTCCACAATATATTCGCTTCGATTCAGTAGGAATTCAATTTCTTCTGGAAAAATATTTTTGCCGTTTTGCGAGATGATGACATTTTTCTTTCTGCCAGTAATGATGACAAATCCATCCGCATCAAGGTATCCGAGGTCACCCGTGTGGAAGTAGCCGTCGATGATGGCGGCTTTCGTTGCTTCTTCATTTTCGTAATAGCCGAGCATGACGTTTTCGCCTTTTGCGATGATTTCGCCGATGCCATCTTCATCTTTATCGATAATCTGCACATCTACGCCAGGAAGAGGCAGTCCGGCGGATTCATCTTTGTACCACACATCGCGGTTCAGCGCGAGAATTGGGGCGCATTCTGTCAACCCATAACCTTGCACGCAACCAATCCCAATGTCCTGCAATCCTTTCAGCATCTTAGGATCGATGGGAGCTCCACCAGAAATGAGCATCTTCAGGCGTCCGCCAAACGTCTCGTGGACCTGTTTGAATATCTTTTTGCGCGCATCAATGCCAACTTTCCGCAACCCGTTGCTCAACTTCAGTCCAATCTTTAACTTTTTCATATTGGCCGGTGCAAAGATCTTTTTATAGAAGGATTCCACCATCAATGGCACGACTAGTATCATGGTTGGCTTGGATTCCTGGATATTCTTTAGGATATGTCGCAGGCCTTCGCAGAGCGCAACGGTGGAGCCACGATAAATCTGGCAGAGGAACCCGCAGGTGCACTCGTATGTATGGTGCAACGGCAAGACAGATAAAAAGACATCCTCGGGTACGACTTCGAGCATGGAGCACATCGACTCGAGATTATAGCAGATATTGTGGTGGGAAAGCATGACGGCCTTCGAGTCGGAGGTCGTGCCTGATGTAAATAGAAGGATGCCGAGAATCTCGGGGTCAATGGTTGCGAGGATAAATGATTTGTTGCCTGCAGCGACCATTTCGCGCCCTTTCTTTAATAGTATGTCGAAGGACATGACCTGGTCATTTGACGCTAGTTCGTCCATCCCGATGAGGTATTTCAGTTCGGGCAATTCGTTTCGCAGAGAGAGGAGAGTCTCTTTGTGTTCTTCAGAAAATATGACTGCAGTCGCATGCGAGCGGGAAAGCAGGTTCTTGACTTCGTTTGCGGGGAGCTCCTTATCGATTGGCACGACGACACCGACGCCAGCCACTACGGACATATAACTGATGTACCATTCATAGCGCGTCTTGCCGATGATTGCGATACGTTCTTTCTTTAATTCAAGTGTTAGCAAAGCAGTGCCGAATGCGTTGACGTCATTTCCAAATTGTCGATAGGAAACGGGGGAGTAAGGTTCTCCCGTTTTCTCTTTTATTAAAAACGCAGCCTTATCACCGTAGAGTTCCACGCTTTGTGCTAACATATCTTTCAAATCAACGATTTTTCTGACATCATATAACGGCGCATTCTTATTCATAGGGTACCTCCGCATTTTTTGTTTCTAGTATATATTATTTTTTTGAAAATAACTACATTTATTCTGTTTATTCATGCTATTTTATGGTAATATATCGATAGAAAACATGGAAAGCGAGGAAGCGTATGAAACTTACATTTTGGGGCGCAGCGCAGACAGTGACGGGTTCCTGTCATATCGTAGAAGCGGGGGGATTGACGATGCTAGTCGATTGCGGCTTGCATCAAGGAAATCATACAGAAGAATTATTAAATGCGGAGGATTTTCCAATCAACCCGGCAAGCATTGATTTTCTCCTTTTGACACATGCACATATTGACCATAGCGGGCGGATTCCTTACTTAGTGAAAAAGGGCTTCAAAGGAAAAATTCTTGCTACGGGCGCGGCCTGTGATTTGTGCGGTATTATGCTCCCTGACTCTGGTCATATTCAAGAATCGGAGGCGGAATGGAAGAATAAAAAGAACTTGCGCAAAGGAGAAGCTTTGGTTGAGCCGCTTTACACGTTTCAAGAGGCACTTGATTCTTTGGCATTCTTTAAAGTGATTGATTACGAAGATGTGAATGAACTGAATCCACAGGTCAAAGTCCGATTCGTTGACGCAGGACATATGCTTGGTTCCTCCTTCATTGAGATTTGGGAGACCGTCGATGGGAAGACGACCAAGATCGTTTTTTCGGGAGATGTCGGCAATGCTGGAGCACCGATTTTGAAGGATCCTTCTATTATCACGGAAGCTGATTTTGTGGTTGTCGAGTCCACGTATGGCAATCGATTTCATCCGGATCGCGCACAAGACATGGGCATTCTTGTAGATACCATTCTTGAAACCACGCATCGTGGAGGCAACGTCGTCATTCCTTCCTTTGCCGTTGGCAGAACACAAGAAATGATTTATTATCTCAATCAGAACAGAGATTCTCATTCGAGCATCATGCAGGCGATCAACAAAGTTCCAGTATACATAGATAGTCCACTTGCCACGTCCGCTACTTCAGTGTTCAGAAAACACCTTGAGTGTTATGATACGGAGGCACGTGCATACATTGAAAACGGTGACAATCCGCTTGATTTCGATGGCCTTCAGTTTTCTATTTCAAAAGAAGATTCGATGGCGTTGAATGAAATGGATCGCGGCGTCGTCATCATTAGTCCGAGTGGGATGTGTGAAGCCGGCCGAATCAAACATCATCTTAAGCATAACCTTTGGCGTCCTGAATGCACCATTATTTTCGTCGGTTTCCAAGCAGAAAATTCGCTAGGTAGAAAAATATTGAATGGGCAAAAAATCGTCAAAGTATTTGGAGAGGAAATCGCGGTGAAAGCCCAAATCGTTTCTTTGGAAGGCTTTTCAGGACATGCGGATCAATCAGGGTTGGTTGCGTTTTTGAAATCAATCACCCAAAAACCCAAAAAGGTATTTATCGTTCACGGTGAGCCGGAAGTCATGAAAGAATTTGCGACGACATTGCACGATGTAGAAGCGCTGGATTGCGTGATTCCATATCCACTACAGAAATTTGATTTAGATCATATGAAGGAGCGTGCGACATGATTTGGAACCCTGAAATTGAACAAATGGATAGAACAAGTATGGAGGCGTTGCAGTTAGCGCGTTTGCAGGATGTCGTGCACCGCGCGTATCACAATGTACCGCTGTACAAGAACAAATTTGATGCCATCGGACTCAAACCGGAGGACATCAAGACATTGAAAGACATTGAAAAGATTCCGTTTACGACGAAGGATGATTTGCGCGACAATTACCCGTATGGTATGTTTGCGGTTCCGATGCGCGATATCGTACGGATTCATGCATCTTCGGGCACGACTGGCAAGCCGATTGTCGTTGGGTACACAAAAGATGACATGGAAATGTGGTCCGAATCCATTGCGCGTCTCGTGTGCGCTGCTGGCGGGACACCTGACGATACGGCTCAAATTGTGTTTGGATACGGCCTGTTCACGGGCGGTTTTGGACTGCACCAAGGGCTTGAAAAACTTGGTGTGACAGTTATTCCAGCGTCCAGCGGAAATTCTGAGCGGCAACTGATGTTATTAGAAGATTTTGGCGCGACCATCTTGGTTGGGACCCCGTCTTACGCCATGTATCTTGCGGAATTGGCAGAGCAACATGGATTGACGAGAGACAAACACAAACTCCGCATTGGGTTGTTTGGCGGGGAAGGGCACTCCGAAGAGATGCGCGCAGAAATTGAAAAGCGCTGGGGTATTTTAGCCACCGAAAATTACGGGCTCAGCGAGATCGTGGGCCCTGGTGTTTCGGGAGAATGCTATGAAAAATGCGGCATGCACATCAGCGAAGACTTCTTCTACCCTGAAATCATCGATTCGAACACAGAACAAGTACTCGAAAAAGGGGAGACGGGGGAAATTATCTTCACGACCCTGACCAAACAAGGCATTCCGATGCTACGCTATCGCACAAAGGACATTACCTACCTCAAATATGAGACCTGTGCCTGCGGCAGAACTTCCGTACGCATGAATAAAGTCCTGGGGCGTTGTGATGACATGTTGATCATCCGTGGCGTCAACGTCTTTCCGTCGCAAATCGAAAGCGTCCTGGTCGGCATGGAATCCATCGGACCGCATTATCAGATTATTGTGACCCGCGAAGGCTATCTGGACAAAATCGAGGTACAAGTCGAGTTGATCGATGCCAACGTGCTCGAAAGTTATGCAGAGCTGGAGCGATTGACCGCAAATATTAAGCACAAGCTGAAATCCGTATTGCAAATTGATGCAAAGGTAACGCTCGTGGAGCCGAAATCACTCGAACGATTTATTGGCAAGGCAAAACGCGTCATTGACTTAAGGGGAGAGAATGCATGAAGAAGTTGTTGATTGGAAATGAAGCCGTCGCGCGTGGTGCGTGGGAGGCAGGCTGCACGGTTGCAACCGCGTATCCAGGCACGCCGAGTACAGAAATTACAGAATTTATCGCAAAGTATGATGATATTTATGCCGAATGGTCACCCAATGAGAAGGTTTCACTGGAAGTGGCGATTGGGGCCTCCATTGCTGGCGCACGGGCGATTTGTGCCATGAAGCATGTAGGACTCAACGTCGCCGCAGATCCGTTGTTTACGGCCTCTTACACTGGCGTGAACGGGGGTCTCGTCCTTGTAGTTGCCGACGATCCTGGGATGCACAGTTCACAAAACGAACAAGATAGTAGAAATTATGCACGCGCTGCGAAAGTGCCGATGCTAGAGCCATCTGACAGCCAGGAAGCGAAGGACTACGTCAAAGAAGCGTTCGCGCTTAGCGAAACATTTGACACCCCAGTTATTGTGCGCCTGACGACGCGGGTCGCGCATTCCTTAACCATCGTGGAACTTGGAGAAAAAGAAGAGTACAAACTCAAAGACTATGTGAAAGACATGAACAAATACGTAATGATGCCAGCCATGGCGAGAAAACGCCACGTGATCGTGGAGCAACGCCAAGAAACCTTAAAAGGCTATGCTGAGGCAACGCCGCTCAATCAAATCATCTGGGGCACCTGTAAAATCGGGGTAATCACAAGTGGCATCACCTACCAATACGCGAAAGAAGCACTTGGCGATGTGTCCGTGCTGAAACTTGGCATGGTATATCCAATGCCAGACACATTGATTCGAGAATTTGCTGTGGGGGTCGACACGCTGTATGTGATTGAGGAACTAGAGCCGTTTATCCAAGAACACGTCCAGACATTAGGAATCAAAGTGATTGGAAAAGAACTGTTTTCCATCATGGGAGAATTGAATGTTCAAATCATTAAAGAAAAGCTTTTAGGGGAGGCGCCTGTTTCATTCGAACAAGGGGAACCTATTCCGGTTAGACCACCGGTCATGTGCCCGGGATGCCCTCACCGCGGTATGTTCTATGTGCTAAAGAAGTTGAAACTAATTGTGAGTGGTGACATTGGGTGTTACACGCTTGGCGCGCTGGCCCCAACCGATTCGATGGATGCCTGCGTTTGCATGGGCGCCAGTATTGGCATGGCGCATGGCATGGATAAAGCGAGAGTCGACGAGTTTGCAAAGAAAACCGTTGCCATTCTTGGCGATTCTACGTTTATTCACTCAGGCATCACAGGGCTGATCGATGTTGTCTACAACAAAGGTGCATCTACAGTCATTATTCTGGACAACTCGATCACTGGGATGACGGGTCATCAACACAATCCTTCTACAGGATTCACGATTAAAGGGCAAACGACGAAAATGGTTGACTTTGTGAAACTGGCACAAGCAGTCGGTGTAGAACGCGTGAAAGTCTGCGATCCATTTGATTTGGTCGGATTCGAAAAGATTTTGCGTGAGGAATTGGCCTCTGACGAACCTTCCGTCATTATCACACAACGCCCGTGTGCACTGCTCAAGACTGTCACGCCTGGCGCAATTCGTGCCATAGATCAGCAAAAATGCACCCTATGCAAAGCCTGTTTACGGATTGGATGTCCTTCCATTGTATATAAGGGCGACTCCATCGTGATCAACAAAGATCTTTGCTTTGGTTGTGATTTGTGTTCGAAAATGTGTAAATTTGGCGCGATACAAAGGATAGGTGAATGAGATGACCAATTTGAATGTCATGATGGTAGGAGTTGGAGGTCAAGGCACTTTGCTGGCCAGTCGCGTGTTGGGAAACGTTGCATTGCGCAATGACTTTGATGTCAAGGTATCAGAGGTGCATGGCATGTCGCAACGCGGAGGAAGTGTTGTCACATACGTAAAGATGGGGAAGAAAGTTTATTCTCCTTTGATCGAGATTGGTGAAGCGGACGTCATAATGGCGTTTGAGACGTTAGAAGCGTTGCGTTGGGTTGGATATTTGAAAAAGGGTGGCACGATGCTCGTAAACACTCAACGCATCGATCCGATGCCAGTGATCACCGGAAACGCGAAATATCCGGAGGAAATCATCGAAACGTTGGCGTTGCGCCAGGGCGAAATTGTCGCTGTGGATGCTTTGGAAATTGCAAAGAAATGTGGTAGTATAAAGGCAGTGAATGTGGTGCTCATCGGTATGATGGCGGCGCGGACTGAAATCCCGAAAGAGCAGTGGATTGAGGCTCTGAAAGAAATCGTACCGGCGAAGGTATTGGATTTGAATTTGAACGCATTCGACGAAGGTTATCTATTATAAGGGGGTTGTATGTATGATTATTAGACAGATTTCAGCGTTTCTAGAGAACAAGTCAGGCCGTTTGGCCGAGGTGACAAAAATTCTTGCTGAGAAGGACATCAACATTCTTGCGATGTCCATTGCAGACACGACGAATTTTGGCATTCTAAGATTAATTGTCAGTGATTATGCACTGGCAGAAAAGACGCTGTCCGAAGTCGGGATGACCGTCAGCGTGACCAATGTGATTGCAATCGCCGTCGAAGATAAACCGGGCGGCCTAGCTGGCGCACTTGCTGTGTTTGACAAAGAAAATATCGGCATTGAATATCTTTACGCGTTCGTGGAAAAATATTCAAATGAAGCGTATATCATTTTGAAAGTGGAAGAGCCTGAAAAGGCAGTCGCGTCCTTGCTTGCGAATGGCATTAAAGTACTGGAGTCGGGGCTAGTGAACGCAAAATAGGAGTGATATCGGATGGTTGCTGAACTACTCGCGGTTGGGACCGAACTGCTCATGGGGCAAATTGCCAACACCAACGCGCAATACATTACTGCGCGATTGCAGGAAGTCGGCGTCGACGTGTACTTTCATTCTGTGGTTGGAGATAATCCAAAACGGCTGAAGGCTTCATTAACGCAAGCACTTTCGCGCTCTGACCTTGTCATTATGACAGGAGGACTTGGGCCGACGAAAGACGATTTGACGAAGGAAACGGTCGCTGAGTTGTTTGAGAAGAAACTTGTCCCGCATCAAGAAAGCGTCGACAGCATCCGAAACTTTTTTGCACGCGTCGGTAGAGAGATTACATTAAATAATTTGAAACAAGCGGACATGCCCGAAGATTGCATTGTTCTAAAGAACAACAACGGCACTGCGCCTGGATGTTTGCTTTCGAGTCCGCTTGGCACGGTCGTGATGCTGCCGGGCCCACCGAGTGAAATGAAACCCATGTTTGACGAAAACGTCATCCCGTGGTTGCTCAAAGATGCGAGGAATAAGATTTATTCTAAATACGTCAAGGTCTTTGGTATAGGAGAATCAAAACTCGAAGACATGATTTTGGATCTGATTGAAGCCCAGACCAACCCGACGGTCGCACCCTATGTGAAGGACGGCGTGGTTACCATTCGCGTGACGGCCAAGTGTGCTACCGATGCGGAAGGACAGCAACTGGTCAAACCGATCATTGATGAGATTATCGCGCGCACACACGATGCGGTGTTTTCTATCGAAGATGAATCGATGGCCGAAGTGGTCGTGAAACTTTTGAAGAAACACAAACTCAAAATTACTTTTGCGGAATCCTGCACTGGTGGACTACTTGCCTCGTCAGTAGTGGAAATCGCTGGCGCATCAGACGTCTTTGAACGAGGCTATATTACTTATAGCAATCAAGCAAAAGTCGAAGAACTTGGCGTCTTGCCGGCTGCGCTTGAAGATTTTGGCGCTGTGAGTGAGCAAGTCGCCTTGCAAATGGCAAACGGTGCCTTTGCAAAGTCAAATGCAGA
>JBAXOJ010000060.1:0-12819 GCA_037133315.1 Clostridia bacterium | reverse complement strand
TTGTTATTACGAGTTCCTTCACACTTTTGCATTGTTCACTTTTCAAGGTCCAGTGTGCCTCTTTCCGGGGCTTTTTAGCTACCCGTTTTTTGACGCTTAGTCATATTACCATGTGATTCTAGGTGTGTCAACCACAAAATCAACAAAATCAGCAAAATACGAGTTTTTTCGAGACTTTCGGACTGACGGCCCGTTTTTCCTACCAATCCAAGCCTTTTTTGCGGCCCGAGGGGTCGAAAAATCAATTGCGCGCTTTCTCCGTGCGTTCATGCATTGTTAAAACTTTATACAAACTTCATTAATACCAGTTTGTTACACTTAACTTGTAAAGGAGGCGAGAACCATGAATCAACCTATGATGCAGTCAGCAGTTTACTATGTGCTCGGCACGACCGTGCAGTTTTCGCTTCATGCGACGGACGCGACGTCGGCGACGGCGACCGCGAAAGCGGCAATTGACGAGGCGGTGGCGCGACTTTACGAGATTGATGACAAGATGTCCTACTTTAAGGAAGACAGCGAGGTTGCGCAGATCAATCGTGCGGCAGGCGCGACGGCGGCGGTGGCGGTGAGTGCGGACACGTACAAAGTCATCCAAACCGCGCGGCACTTCAGCAAACTTTCACACGGCGCGTTGGATTTTACGATTCGGCCGCTAGTGAATGAATGGGGCATTTTCTCCGCTGATGCGCAAGTTCCTTCGGCGATTCGCCTCAACAAAGCACTTTCACTCGTCAATTACCAAGACATCATAATCCAGGGCGCTTCCATCCGTTTGGCACGCGCAAACCAGGAGCTCGATCTCGGGAGCATCGCAAAGGGCTTTGCAGCCGACGCGGTGCGGGATGTTTTTCAAAAACACCACATCACGTCCGCGTTGCTCGATTTGGGTGGTAGCATCTCCGTGATTGGCGATGCACCAGATGGCGCGGCTTGGAAGATTGGGATCCGCGATCCGTTTGGCGGAAGCCGAGACGTGTTTGGCGGGAGCCAGGACGATGGGACCTTTGGTTATGTGGAAGTCAGCGACCAGTCAGTCGTGACTTCGGGTGGATATGAAAAGCAGTCGACGATTGGCGGGATCAGTTACCACCACATCCTCGATCCGCGGACGGGGTATCCGACGGACAACGAGCTCGCAAGTGTGACCGTGATTGCGCGGGATGCCATGGATGGCGATGCGTTGGCGACAGCGGCGATGGTGCTCGGATTGGAAGAGGGAATGAATCTCATTAATATATTAGAAGGAATGGAAGCAGTTTTCGTAACGAAGGACAGAGAAATTTACTTGACAGCAGGGATTGTGGACCACTTTCGCGTCACGGGCGCGGACTTCACAGTACGAAAGGAGTCATTATGAAAAAGCATTCGAAACTACAGTTTATTAGAAGGATAGTGCAAGTGCTCGGGTTTGTGTTTTATTCTGGAGCGTGGGCGCTGACGTTTCAGGCGCTGAGCCAGATTTATCTGCGCATCACGACGGGCGCGCCTGCGGGTGCGGAGTTGTTTGCGTACCTCGCAGAGGCCATCGCGATCATTCCAGTGACCATCCTGTTCGGAAGATTTTTCTGTGGCTGGCTGTGTGCGTTTGGATCGCTGGGCGATTTCATCTACTCGATTTCGTCTAAGTTTTTTACCAAGAAAATGCCGGCAAAGACCGATGCGGCGCTGAAATACGTCAAGTACGGGGTGTTTGCGATTGTCGCGGTCGTGCTTTGGACCGGATTGCTTTCGACCACTGAGGTGTTGAGTCCGTGGGATTCGTTTGCAAGGATTTTTCTCTTTCAAAACGACGCCAGTGGCATCGCGTTCAAACTCGCTCTCCCCGTCATGTCGGTCGGCACGATTTTGTTGGTGATGATGATGGCCGGGTCGATGTTTGTGGAACGCTTCTTCTGCCGGTACTTGTGTCCGCTCGGCGCGTTCTTTTCGGTCACTTCGTTGCTGCGCGTCTTCAAGATTAAAAAGCCGACCGCCAGTTGCGGAAGTTGCCGAAGTTGTACCAACAACTGCCCGATGGGCATCAACCTATATGAAAAAGAAAAAATCGGCAGCGGCGAATGCATCATGTGTATGAAATGCACGACCGTTTGTGCGAAGTCAAATACCAAACTCGGCGTGTATGCGGCCGACCTGAGCCCCGCCATTGCAGCCGGCATCGCCGTGTCCACTATGGTTGGCGCCTACTCCATTGACAAGCAACTCGAGGCGCGCGCAAACGCAAATCAACCGTCGATCACGGAAGTTTACAATCCCTCAAACAGGACCAAAACGCCCGTCGTCAAAGCCGCTCCAGCACGCGTACGTTACAGCGAAGAGGATGACGAAGAATACCGCAGCGCCCCGGCTCTGAGCCAAAGGTCTGCGGCGACGCGTCCCGCAACGCCTGTTACGGCGCCAGCGGCGATTGTTGCGCCAGCTACGTCTGGCGGCGTGTATAAAAACGGTACGTTTACAGGGACAGCCGACGGCTTCAACGGCCCGCTGAGCGTCTCCGTCAACATCGCAAACGACAAAATTACTAGCGTGGTTGTGGGCGCGAATAGCGATTATCCAAACTATCTGAATCGTGCGCAAAACAAGGTCATCCCGGCCGCAGTCAGCGCGCAAAGCACGAACGTCTCTGGTGCCTCCGGCGCGACTTACTCCAGCAACGGCATCAAAAACGCAGTCGCCAATGCACTCATGAGCGCGAAGATTTAATCGGCGCAACGCCGTTTAGATTATAGGCAGCGACGCAGCCGCAACACTCTGCCCGACGCGACGAATCTTTTCATCTGGCAGATGCAATTCGAATTGACAGTCTGGATACTCATCGGCTAAGACTTCCTGCGCTTTCGCAAACAGAATGTCCCCGCCTTTGCCTGACATCACTCTACCGAGTAACAGGACGTGTTTGATTTCATAAATGTCAGCATAATAGGCTAACGCGTGCCCCAAATAACACCCAATCGTAGCATAGATTTGCGCCGCGGTTGGGTCGTCTTTTGCCATCAGGGTTTGCACAACCTTCAGCTTTTCAGCGGGTGAGTGGTCGGCTGGCAAATCAATGCCGGCGGCTGGCGCCAACTTGATGATTGCGTCTTGTGAGAAGTACTTGACGCCACAGCCTTTGTCGCCCGACCATTCGTCAACCGCCGCGTCGTCTTGGCCGTCGATGGGGGCAAATGCGAGCTCGTTGAGCCAGCCCGTGATGTTGCCGTCCAAATCCACGTAGCCCGCCGCTTCGCTGGTACCCATGGCGATGCCGAGGACGCCGTTTTCATCCAGGCTCATCGCGCCTGCAAGCGCTGTAATGTCGCCGTCGTTTGCCACTTCCACGGGCACGTCGCCGATTTCCTTGGCCGCGCGGATATAAATGTCTTTCACCTTTGCTTCAAACTGGTCGTCTGGCACACTTAAGAACAGGGATGCGACCATGGTTCGGTTGTCAATGTAAATCCCAGCGGAACTGATGCCGATGGCATCCACGCGGGGCATGTGCGCAGCCGCCGCTTTCATCGCGTCCACAATGCCTTGGTAATGATAGTCGGGATCGGCAGTCGTCTTCGGGAACCAGACCACTTCCTCGCTAAACACCGATTCGCCGTCCATCACAGCCGACACCTTGCGATCGCTGCCGCCCGCGTCAAACCCGATTCTGCAGCCGTCCAAATGACGGCCCAACGGTTTTGGATTTTCGACCTCTTGCGGCCTGTCCTCGTATGAGTCGCTGACCACCTCAAAGGGTTGCTCGTACACGCGCGCCATAAACGTGCTATCAAACGCACGCGCGCCATTCTTCCAATAGGTATATGCGATATATTCTGCCAACGCTGGACTGCCGCAAATGGTCAGTCGGAACCCGCCCTTGGCCCAAATCAAATACTTCACGAGGCGTTCGACGTAGAATTCGTCTGCCTCTTGCATCTCTGGGGTGCCGTGCACGTACGTTTCGTAGACGGACATGAGTCCGTTGTTACGCTCCAAAACGATCGCCAGCGGCTGCTTTGCGTTCTTTAGAAATGCCCGGTTGAATGCCCCCATCGGGACAAATCCCGGATCGAGGACTGGCACGTGCTTGACATTCAGTTCAATCCCTTTAAAAATCATTTCAGTCACCTCGCAAGCATTTTACCATGAAATCATTTTCCCATGTAGAAAATTACTCGGTTTTCTGATAAAATACTAATGATTTATAAATACTAAGGAGGAATGTGAAATGAAAAGCAATAAAAAGCTATTTGCACTACCGATTTTTATTATTTTAGGGTATTTGGCGGTCGTTGCTGTCAACGCATTATCAGCCATTTTGCCAATTAACGGCCAGACACCTGGGGAAATTTCGGATAATCTTCCGAACCTGTTTGTCCCAGCGGGCTTTACATTTTCAATTTGGGGCGTCATCTACATCCTGCTTGGCATGTTTGTCGTGTATAGCACCGTGCAGATGTTCAAGGGCGGCGACGGCAGCACGCCACTATTAGAAGAAATCGGCAGTCTTTTTGTTGCAACGTGTGTTGCAAACATCATGTGGATCTTCACTTGGCACTATAATCAAGTGTTTCTCTCCCTCATGAGCATGGTTATTTTATTTTTGCTTCTATTATATTCCTACTTGCAACTGAGCCAAACCATCTCGCAGAAGGAATTCTATTGGGTCAAAGTCCCGATGAGCGTGTATTTTGGGTGGATCACGGTGGCGACCATCGCCAACGCAACCGCTTTTCTCGTCAGCATCGGCTGGACCGGTTCTGGGATTCCAGAAGAAATTTGGACGGCAGGACTCATCGTGGTTGCGACCATTCTCACAATCATCATACTGATTAAAAACTTTGATATTGCTTATGCTTTGGTCATTTCCTGGGCGCTCCTCGGCATCGCCTACAAGCATTTGAATTTTTTCGAAGGAAAATATCCGATCATCCTGATCATCTGCTCGGGTGCGCTGACCATGCTTTTCGCCGCGCTGTGCTACGCCGTGGTCAAGACTTACAAGGAAAAATGAGCATTTCCCCTTCAACATGTGGTATAATGAATCGCTTTAAATAATACAAACTGTTGGAGGAAAAATGATTACTGTTACAAATCTCAGCTTAAACTTTAGCGGCACGAACCTATTCTCGCGCGTCGACCTCAAATTTGTGCCCGGCAACTGCTACGGCGTCATCGGTGCAAATGGCTCCGGAAAGTCGACGTTTCTCAAAATATTATCGGGTGAGTTGGACCCGTCTACGGGCGAAGTCCACATCCCGCCGAAGACGCGCATGTCGGTCCTAAAACAAGACCAGTACGCGTACGACGAATTCTCGGTGCTCGACACCATCATCATGGGCAACAAACGCCTCTATGATATTATGAAGGAAAAAGACGCGTTGTACGAAAAGGTCGACTTCTCTGACGCCGACGGCATCCTGGCCTCCGAGCTCGAGGGCGAGTTCTCCGAAATGAACGGCTGGGAATCGGAATCCGAAGCGTCGAAACTCATCCAAGGCCTCGGCCTGTCCGTTGACCAGTTGTATTTGCAGATGAGCACGCTCAACGGCAATGACAAAGTGAAGGTCCTCCTCGCGCAGGCGCTGTTTGGGCATCCCGACATCATTCTGTTGGATGAGCCGACCAACCACCTGGACATTGAATCGGTCAACTGGCTAGAGGACTTCCTCATGGAATATTCGGGCACCATCATCGTGGTCTCGCATGACCGCCATTTCCTCAACACCGTCTGTACCCACATCGTGGACATCGACTATTCGAAAATCAAGATGTACGTCGGCAACTACGAGTTCTGGTACGATTCGAGCCAGTTGATCCAACGCCTGCTCAAAGACCAAAAGAAAACCAACGACGAAAAAGCCAAGGAGCTGCAGAGTTTCATCACGCGTTTTTCGGCCAATAAATCAAAATCCAAGCAGGCGACCTCGCGCCGCAAGCTACTCGACAAACTCGCGATTGAAGACCTCCCGGCCTCCTCGCGAAAGTACCCGTTTGTCGGCTTCCAAATGGACCGCGAACTGGGCAAAGAAATTCTTGCGGTCGAAGGCATCAGCAAGACCATCGACGGCGTCAAAGTGCTTAACAACGTCTCGTTCCGACTCAATCGCACGGACAAAGTCGCTTTTGTTGGCGAGAATCAACTCGCCATCACGACGCTGTTTGAAATCCTGACCGAAGCGATCGAACCCGATGAAGGCACCTTCAAATGGGGCATCAGCACCTCCCGCTCGTACTATCCAAAGGACAACGCATCCTACTTCGACACGTGCAAATTCAACATCTTCCAATGGCTCCAACAATTCACGAAGGAGCAGTCCGAGACTTACTTGCGCGGCTTCCTCGGCAAAATGCTTTTCTCCGGCGACGATGCGCTTAAGCCCGTCAAAGTGTTGTCGGGAGGCGAACGCGTGCGCTGTATGTTGTCCCGTATGATGATGTTTGGCTCAAACATCCTTCTCCTTGACCAGCCAACCAACCACCTCGATCTCGAGTCCATCACCGCCGTCAACAACGGCCTCATCGACTTCAAAGGCGTCGTCCTTTTCACGTCGCACGACCACCAGTTCATCGAAACCATCGCCAACCGCATCATCGAAATCACCGAGGACGGCATCACCGACTACATGGGCGATTTTGACGAATATATCGAATCCAAGCACAAACAATAATCACGAAAAGAGGTGCAATATGAACTATTTAACCCTTGCAAATGGAGCAATCGTGGCCTCGGACATTTCCCTCGGCTGCATGCGCATCAACGCACTCGACGCCGCACAAGCGGAACGTCTAGTCAAAACCGCAATTGATTGCGGCATTAATTTCTTCGACCACGCCGACATTTACGCTGGTGGCAAGTCGGAGGAGGTGTTTGCGGCAGCAGCAGCCTTGACGCCCGCGACACGCGAAACACTGTACTTGCAGTCCAAATGTGGCATCCGCGGCGGCTTCTTCGACTTCTCGAAAGAACACATCCTCGCCTCCGTCGACGCCAGCCTGGCCCGCCTCAAGACGGATTATCTGGACGCGCTACTCCTGCACCGCCCTGATACCTTGATGGAGCCGGAAGAAGTGGCCGCAGCATTTTACCAGCTCCACCGCGCCGGCAAAGTCCGTCACTTCGGCGTCAGCAATCAGAAGTCGGCTCAAATCGAGCTTCTTAGTGCTTACTGCGAACAACCTCTGATTTTTAATCAACTTCAATTTTCGATTATGCACACCGGAATGATTGATTCCGGCATCAACGTCAACATGACGGTGGATGGCTCTTCTGACCGCGACGGCGAAATTCTCGAATACTGCCGTCTCAACCACATCACCATCCAGGCGTGGTCACCGTTCCAGTTCGGCTTCTTCGGCGGCGTCTTCCTCGATAACGCCAAATTCCCAGAACTCAATGCCAAAATCGATGAAATCGCCGCGTCCAAGGGCGTGTCAAACAACGCGATCGCGGTGGCGTGGATCCTGCGACACCCGGCGAAGATGCAGGTCATCGTCGGCACCACGAATCCAGAGCGTCTGGCTGCCACATGCAAAGGCTCAGATGTCACGTTGACGCGTGAAGAGTGGTACGCGATCTACCGCGCGGCCGGCAACAAGTTGCCTTAGCGCGCGAGTTGGCTGGCGCGATTTGGATGGCACGGGTTGGCGCGCCCCCAATTATTCCAAAATAACTTTTTTCGAAATTAATCGTAATATTTGTATATTTTCATGCCAATTCCAAGGCAAATATGCCTAGTTTCGGGGTCGAAATAACTTTTTCCTTAATATCCGCAGGTTTTTGTATATCAATTGGCTGATTTGATATACAAAAAAACCTTCAAACTGAAAGAAAAGTTATTTTGTCGACTGAAACGAATGATTTCATGGCAAAAACCCGCCAAAAATATACAAAAAACCACGAAAAAAGCGAAAAAAGTTATTTGCCCGCCGACCGCCGACAGTTTCTATGAAATATACTGGCGGACGTTCCCCTCCGCCTTCCACCACGCATTGATTTCTGTGGTTGCTTCCGCGCCACCATTCGCATTAAAGTATTGCTTCAAAGTGGCAACTCCCTTGTCAACGCTGATATCTCCCCTAATGATTTGGTTAAACGTGTTTTGCGTATACATATACAATTCCGGTCCTTTACTAATCCACGTTGGTGTTTCCGGGCCCCAGCCGTTTTCTGGCACGGTCAAATTATTGATGATGCTTTCGTTTCGCGTATTCGCGGACCCCTTGTATTTTAATGCAGCATAGATTCTCCAGCCCTGAATGGATTTCTTCTCGATCCACTCTTTCATACGACCCGCCAGGACTAGCTGCGTACCTGACAGTTTACTGAAATTCGATGTCTTCATAGCAGTCGAAATCTTGCTGGAGTTGTCTTCAACGGGGATAGACATGTTCACTAAAGGATAGAAAAAGGTATCATAACTGACCTTGTCAGAGCCGACCTCATTATAATATTTCTTATAATTCACACCAATACCGTTGGCGAGATCGCCGTAGATATTTGCCAGAAACATCAATGCCTCAGGATAACGGCTATTTTTATTGACTGCCGAGAAACTGAAGACTCTTGTCTCCACCTGCTGGTACGCAGGATCCCCTTGCGCATCGGTAATCAATCCTTGTTTCCAGTTTGCTTTTTGATTTTTGGCGACGGACTGATATAAGACCGCGTCAGGCGAAGAGGACTTTCCAAAGTAGAACCCAAACTGTTGTTTCGCCATCTGGCTATCAATCACGGACTGTGAATTTAACGTAAAGTTATTGTCAATAAAGTCGTCGACATATAAATCTTGCAATGTGCTTAAAACAGGCTTCCATTTGATTGACAGATCGCTCCGCATGAGCCCGCCCTTTCCATCCGCGATCCACATGTTGCGATACGCGCCAAAGGCACTCGAAAACCCAGAATCGATCGATGATGTGAGAGGAAACACATATGTTTTCGGAGACGCAGGCGCACCAGGGTTTTTCTTGCAAAATAGTTTCATGGTTTTGATGGATTCATTGATGTTTTTTGGCCAAGCCAAATGGTATTTTTCGAGCCAGTCTTGCCGAATCCATTGCATCGACGTGTCTTGATAGGCAGGCATCGCGATTGCTGCCAATTGACCGTTGCGATAACAAGACTTGAAGGCATTCCCACCGTCCTCTTTTTCCATACTAAACTTCAATTCTGGATCTAAATACTGGTTGTAATACGGCGACAAATCCTTCGCACGCCCCGCATCTGCAACTCTATAAAACAGGGTTGTATACAGAGGCATGATATCTGGCAAATTGTTGGTCGCAATGGATGTGGTTACCTTCAAATCAAACATCGAAAAATCGGTCACGGCCCAAAGCGTCTTCAATTTGATGCCACAATAGGACTCGTAAGCCTCCGTCCAAACATTATTGTCAATATACTCACCAGGCTGAAACTTCACCTGCGGTCCATAATACCGAAATGTGGTCACAGTCACAGGCGGATCGAATTTGTAGCCGTTGCTATACTTCGTGGTTTGAGTGATGTTTGAATACGGCGTCGGCAGCGGACTAGGCGAGGTTTGCGGATAAACCGTCGGAAACGCCACGAGCAAGTTCGGATTCAACTTCTCCAACGCGGTTCTCGCACCGTCCAAAATCACCAGAAGGCCCTTGCGCGTGCCTGCTGTCCAATAATCTTTATGGTCCGTTTTTTCAACCGACAAGACAAACGAAGTAATTTTCACCATATCCTGCGCAATCAGAATCTTTTGCCCGTCATTCAGCAGCGACTTGAAATATAGCTTAATCTCGCCATTCTGCAAGCCCGTATTCTCAATCACAATCTTCCTAAATTTCAGATAATGCGCAAGCAGCTTTTCAATGACTTGCGCGCGCGTCTTCTTGTCTTGCACCGCTTTGAAAATCGCATCACGCGAGTGCCAATAGGCGCGGATGAAATTCCGCTGGTTGATGTTTGCGGCCATGTTTTCGACCGAAACTGGGTTGACCTGCCCCACGATCGGCTTCTTCAAAATTTTATTTAAAAGGATATTTTCATCTATGTTGACAATCTTCTTAATCATCGTCCCGTCACTGCCGTGAACGTCAAGTCCGTCAACCTTCACTTTGTTTAAAAAGTTGACCGTCCTGGTCAGCTGCGCTTGATCCACAACCCCCATGCCTACGTTCTTTTGCATCTCCGTTGCCCTGCCCTGCACGACTTTCGCAACGCTCGCCGCGTCATACACGTCAAAGTGCTTTGCGTTTAGGCCTTGGCCGAACATGCTTGTCGTCGCCGGCGTCATCCTTTGCGCCGCCTGAGCCTGCGCGCGCTGCCCCTGTGCCGTCGAGAGCACAAAGGTCAACCCAATGACGAAGGTCAACAACAAAATACCGTACCGCTGAGGAGTTGTCTTGCTCATAAAAACCAACCACCTTTCAGGCTTCCATATCAATGATTTATTATAAACTACTATGCAAACTTTACCACTATTACGCTTAGATGTAAATGGTTTTTCACCGACGAGTAGGTGTCGGGAGTAACTGGTCATTTTCGTCTCCAGTTGCGGGAGTAAGTCCCAAGATTTGTCGCCACCCTGCGTCAATTCGCGCCGAAAACCCAAAAAACCAAAGGCAAAAGGTAAAATCAACTGGATTTTACCTTCATTTTTGACTGTTTTGAGGCATTTCGGCAAAAAAGGGCGAAAAGTGGAGACAAAAGCGTCCACTTACTCCCGCCACGGGAGTAAGTGCCACGAAATGTCGCCAGTTGACCTCTATGTGATTGCGACTTCTTGCGCCAGCTCATCCACCATAAGTTTGACGGTGCGTGGCTCTTCGACCCACTTCAAACTTTCGTCGAGCAAGCTCAGTTGCGACGGCGCCAGCGTGAACTTCACGACTTTGGATTCGCCCGGCGCCAACGAGACGCGTGCGAAGGCCTTGAGCAGCTTGGTCGGTCGCGTGACCGAGGCGTAGACGTCGCTCAGGTAGAGCTGCGCCACATCGTCACCCGCGACGCGGCCGGTGTTTTTGACTGTGACCGACACGTCGAGAGGCGCGCCGACTTTCACGCTTGGCGCGACCGTCAGTTTGGAATATTTGAAGGTCGTGTAACTCAGCCCGTAACCAAACGGATAGAGCGGCTCGTACACCGTGTTGAGGCGGCTGTTGTAAGTGAGTGGCAGCTGCGCGAGCGAGGTTGGCACCGTGATTGGCAGGTGCCCCGCCGGATTGAAATCGCCGAAGAGGACGTCTGCGATGCCCGCGGCGCCTTCGTTTCCAGGAAGGTACGCCCAGATGACGCTCGATGCATTGGAGTCCGCCCATTCCATATCCACGAGCGGCCGTCCCGACACAAACACCACAATCACCGTGCTGCCCGCATCCGCCAAGGTCTGCAACATGCTCTGCTGGTCTTCGCTCAAAGCGAGTGACGGCAGGTCCCCTGTCGTCTCCGCGTACGGCGTCTCGCCAACGACCGCGATGCACACATCCGCGGCCGCCGCGCTCTTTTTCAGCGCTGGCGCGTCGTAGCCGTCGGGCGCGTATTCGATTTTGGTGCCCGCTGAAACCTTCCCTTGGATGGCCTGCAGGATGGTTTTTCCGGCGACTTCCCCGTCCAATGCCCCAGCCCAGTTGTATGACCAGCCACCGCACAGGTTCGGGATGTTGTCCGCCGAAACCCCTGCGACCAGGATGCGTTTGAGTTTTTTCGAGAGAGGTAAGGTGTCCGATTCATTCTTCAATAAAGTGATTGATTGTGTGGCGAGTTGCCTCGCCAACGCCTTGCTTTTGGCGTCGCCAATTAACTTGGTCGCGATTTCACTCATGTCCGCATCTATATCTACGCCAGTGGTTCCTGGCACAACGTGTTCAAACAGCCCGAGTTTAAATTTGACCAGCAAAATCCTGCGCACCGCTTCGTTGATGCGGGCTTCGTCGACGCGTTTTTCGTTGACGAGCGCGAGGAGCATGTCTGCTGATTCTAGGTCGGTCGCCACCATGTTCATGTCCAGGCCGGCGCGAAACGCCTTCTCAATGCCGTCCTTCTTCGTCGCCCCCACTTTATGACGCGCCGAAATCGCCGTGACATCGCCAAAGTCTGACACCGCGAGACCTGTAAAGCCGAGATCGTCGCGTAGGATGTTCTTTAGAAGAAACGTCGAAGCCGCGCCTGGTAGGCCGTTGACCTCGCCACTGTCCACCATCACCGTATCCAAGCCCGCCGCGATGGCCGCCTCGTATGGAGGCAGATGAATCTCGCGGAGCGTGCGTTCGGAGATGTCGACCGGCTGGCGGTCCATGCCATTGTTGCTGGCGCTGTAGGCGACGAAGTGTTTTGCGGTCGCCGCAACCTGCCCGGCCGCTTGGTACCCCCGCACCATTTCACTGCCCATCTGCGCCACCAGATACGGATCCTCGCCAAACGTCTCGTACGTACGCCCCCAACGCGGGTCACGCGCCACGTCGAGCACCGGCGCAAAGTTCCAGTTCAGACCGACGGACGCCATTTCGGCCGCCGTCGTAGCCGCTTCCTCCCGCGCGAACGCGACATTCCAAGTCGCCGCCACACCAAGGTTGTGCGGATAAATCGTCGCATCCTTCACCGTATGAAAGCCGTGCACACTGTCGATGCCAAGTAGTAGCGGAATCCGATTTGGCGCCTTTGACGCATACCGTCTGAATTCTGAAACCATCTTGACCCAGTTTTTCGGCGACGGATCCGACGGCTTGTCCTGCGGCGCAAACAGCACCGACCCGATGCCGTAGTCAACAATCGCCTTCTCAAGAATCGCCGCGTCAAAGTCCTCCGGCTTGCCGTCCTTTTTCACAAAGAACGACGAATCCAGCTGCGTCATCTGCCCGACCTTTTCCTTC
>JBAXOJ010000059.1:0-13003 GCA_037133315.1 Clostridia bacterium | reverse complement strand
GTTCGGGAAAAAATGACAGAAGACATTAATGAAATTTTTAAAAAAGCCGAAGATGAAATGTATAAACACAAATTATCCGAAAGTATGAGTATGAGAAGCAATATGATTGAAATAATTATGAGCACGCTTTTCGAAAAAAGTGATAGGGAATTGTTGCATTCCAAGCGAGTAAGTAGTCTGGCTGTTTCAATTGCCGAGGAACTTGATTTATCTAAGGACAAGATTAATCAATTAAGAACTGCCGGATTGATGCACGATATTGGTAAAATAGGTATTGAAGAGAAAATTCTAAATAAAGACTCTTCTCTAAATGACAGTGAATGGAAAGAGATAATGAGACACCCCGAAATTGGATACCGGATTTTAAGCTCCGTAAATGAGTTTTCAGAAATTGCTGAGCTTGTACTTTCACACCATGAAAGATGGGATGGTACAGGTTATCCGAGAGGACTTTGTGGCGAAGACATATGTATAGAAGCACGAATTATTGCATTGGCAGATTCGTTTGATGCTATGACGAGTGACAGGCCATATAGAAAAGCATTTAGTGAAAAAGAAGCTGTTATAGAAATTGAAAAGAATGCTAACAAACAGTTTGACCCAAGGATTTCAAAAGTTCTTATTGAAAAAGTTTTGAAAAAATAGTTTGTAAATTCTTTTAACCTATCCACTCTGCCAACAAAATAAATACTGCTGCGGTCCAGGAATAACCCGGGCAGCGCAGCCCTTTGCCTGTGAGAGCGTCAAAGTTTTCGTACATTTCAGGCTGGAGCACGCACATGTCACAAAAACGTTCGGCAACTGCAAGTGCGAGTTCCTTCGAACTGCTATTAATGTCTATGTCTGCCTTGCCGTTTACCCCAATGTCTGCCAAACCGTCAAAAATCAGATAGGTGGAAGGCGCCCAGATAGGGCCTCGCCAGTAACCGTCCGGCTCGTACTTCGGGCTGTCTACAGCTTCGGTTGCGAGACCGAATTCAGTAAGAAAACTTCCGCCCGGAGAGAGGTCGGCCATCAGAGTTTTTGCCATTTCAGTCGGGAGCCGATGACCCAAAACCAGCGGAATATAATTTAATAGGGATTGCGTTTTGAGGGCTGTGCCCGCGGTTGTAGAAGTGCTTGTCGAGTCGAGGGGTGAAATAAAACGCCCGTCAGCAACGCCCATTTTCAAAAGGGAATCAAGCTGCTGCTTAGAACGCAATTTCCAATATTCAGACTCCTCAGAAAGCCCCAAAATCTCGGCGATGCTTGAGAGGGTCTCCATCTGTAGCGTCAGGTGCGCGGCAAGGTCTGCGCCCTCAGTCGGGTAGCCTTGGTCAAACGCGGTTGAGTTGTCCCAGCCTGAGTCGTTTCCGTGATGGTACTGGCACATACCGTCGTCGTCGAAGTCACGATACTCAAACCACCAGTCAGTCAGGGCTACAAGTTTCGGAAAGATTTCCAGGAGGTGTCGGCGGCTCGCATCTACACCCAAAATTTTAACGAGCTTTGCAATGGTCCATCCGAATACCGGAGGCTTCACAAAACCAAATTTTGACTCGAAACTGTTGATGTGATCGGGGAGCATGCCGTTTTCGGCCTGTTTGTCGAAAAACACGAGGAGCTGGTCCCACGCCATTTCGGGGTCGGCCTTAGCGATTGCCAGGGCATTAAAACATATGTCCCAAGCCCAGATGTTGTTCATATGGTTCTTTGACATAAGGATTGCTGGACGCGAGAGCTCGCCGTCGGCTGGTGCGAGGCAGTGCCAAAGGATGAACCAGGCATATTCCGCGGTTTCGCGGTACTTTTCCGAGACCATCGGCAGCTTGTCCATCCAGTTTTGGAAGGTGCTTTGGACTTCGCGCGCAGACTTTGAAGGGTCGATTTCAAACAAAGGCCATTTCGTTCCATATCGATTGAAACGCAGAGCGCCGCTGGTTCTTGTGCCGGCCGAATTTGGGCTACCTTGAAACTTCAGGGTGTAGGCCTTATCGGCAAACGCACCCTTCACTCCAGTGGACGTAACGGACTCGGTGCAAATAAGGGTTGTAGCCACCCCGGCGCGGGCGCTGTGATGAGTACTTGCTGCGTAGTCGAAAAGCTCGACATCTCCCCCAGGCTGGATGACCTTGTTAGCCGAAGCTTTGCAGGGGATAAGCACGATGTCGAGACCGTCGGCCTCAAAGACAAATGTATCTGGTTCGGCCAGTGTGAAAATTGCCTGACCCTCAGTGCTCTGCAAGGAGAGTTTCCAGGGCAAGGAGTTAGTCGTGTAAGTGATTTCGCGGTCGCCTTTGTAAAGAGCGATTTCGTAAAAGTCGTGACTGTACGCATCTGCACCCATTAGTGCAGGCGAAAATTTTGAAGACGTTGCGATTTGGGCACGCCTGCTGTTGCTGGCTGACACCGCCTGGATCTTTAAAAACGACCCCGCGATGCTGAAAGGAATTTCCTGAAAATTGATTTTGAGCATAATTCAAACCTCCTAATATTAATAAAATTTTACGTGATTTTGACCGTGCTTTCAAGACCCTCTATCTGAAGTTTTATGGTTCGTGGCTCTTCGACCCATTTTAAATTTTCGTCAAGTAAACTAAGTTGCGGTGGCGTCAGTCTGAAATGCAAGACTTGTGATGCCCCTGGCGCCAAAGACACCCGTGCGAACCCCTTGAGCAACTTGGTTGGGCGCGTGACTGAAGCATAGACATCGCTCAAGTAGAGTTGCGCAACATCGTCTCCCGCGACCCGCCCTGTGTTTTTTACCGTGACCGTCACTTCAAGCGATGCACCAACTTGCACACTAGGTGCAACGGTTAGTTTGGAATAATTGAATGTCGTGTAACTCAGCCCATATCCAAACGGATACAGTGGTTCATAAACTGTGTTGAGACGACTGTTGTAGGTGAGTGGAAGTTGCGAGACAGAAGTAGGCACTGTAATTGGCAGGTGCCCAGCTGGATTGAAATCGCCAAAGAGGACATCTGCGATGCCTGCGGCGCCTTCGTTTCCGGGCAAATATGCCCAGATAACGCCTGCAGCGTTGGAGTCTGCCCAATCCATATCCACAAGCGGACGTCCTGACACAAACACTACGATAACCGTGCTACTCGAATCCACTAAAGTCTGTAACATGCTTTGCTGGTCTTCGCTTAAAGAGAGGGATGGCAAATCACCCTGCGTTTCCGCATATGGCGCCTCGCCAACAACCGCGATGCAAACATCCGCGGACGCTGCACTTTTTTTCAGTGCTTTCTCGTCGTACCCATCGGGCGCGTATTCTATTTTGGTGCCTGTTGAAACCTTACCACGGATGGCTTGCAAGATGGTTTTCCCCGAGACTTCCCCGTCCAAGGCCCCAGCCCAGTTATATGACCAGCCACCACAAAGATTCGGCATGCTGTCCGCCGAAACCCCCGCAACGAGAATGCGTTTGAGTTTTTTCGAGAGTGGCAAAGTTTCTGACTCGTTCTTCAATAAAGTGATTGACTGAGTGGCGAGTTGCCTCGCCAACGTTTTGCTTTTGGGGTCGCCAATCAGCGTTGTGGCGATTTTGTTTGCGGAAGCATTTGCTTCAATATTAATGGGTTCCGGAACGATGCTTTCAAACAGCCCGAGTTTGAACTTGACTAGCAAAATCCTGCGCACAGCTTGGTTGATGCGTTCTTCGTCGATGCGCTTTTCGTTGACGAGGGCAAGGAGCATATCTGCTGACTCGAGATCGGTCGCAACCATGTTCATGTCCAGACCGGCACGAAACGCCTTTTCAATTCCATCCTTCTTTGTCTCTCCCACTTTATGACGCACCGAAATTGCCGTGACATCGCCAAAGTCTGATACGGCGAAACCCGTGAAACCGAGGTCGTCTCGCAGGATGTTCTTGAGAAGCCATGACGAAGCCGCGCCTGGCAAGCCGTTGACCTCTCCACTGTCCACCATAACTGTATCCAGCCCCGCAGCGATTGCCGCTTCGTATGGAGGCAGATGAATTTCGCGAAGTGTGCGTTCGGAGATGTCTACCGGTTGGCGATCCATACCGTTGTTGCTTGCGCTGTATGCGACG
This sequence comes from Clostridia bacterium, assembly GCA_037133315.1. Classification (GTDB taxonomy): domain Bacteria; phylum Bacillota; class Clostridia; order JBAXOJ01; family JBAXOJ01; genus JBAXOJ01. The sequence goes on along the minus strand of JBAXOJ010000059.1, from coordinate 8,961 downwards.
AAGTGCTTTGCGGTAGCAGCTACCTGCCCGTCAGCTTGGTAGCCACGCACCATCTCGCTTCCCATCTGTGCAACGAGATACGGATCCTCACCAAACGTCTCGTACGTCCTCCCCCAACGTGGGTCACGCGACACATCGAGTACCGGCGCGAAGTTCCAGTTCAGGCCGACCGCTGTCATTTCGGTCGCAGTCGTAATCGCTTCCTCCCTCGCCAGTGCGACATTCCACGTCGCCGCAACGCCGAGGTTGTGCGGATAAATTGTCGCATTTGTTACAGTATGAAAACCGTGAACGCTATCGATGCCGAGTAGCAACGGAATATGATTTGGCGTGTTTTGAGCATATCGCTCAAATTCTGAAACCATCTTTATCCAATTCTTCGGCGACGGGTCCGACGGCTTGTCCTGAGGCGCAAACAAAACTGAACCAATGCCGTAATCGACGATCGCTTTCTGCAAAATTGCTACATCAAAATCCTCTGGCTTGCCATCCTTTTTCACAAAGAAAGAAGCGTCAAGTTGGGTCATCTGCCCGACCTTTTCCTTTAGCGTCATCTTTGCCATGTATTCATCTATTCTTTTGCCATAAAGCGCCTCGTCGGGATTGTCATTTGACGCCGTCCCAGGACTCGCCGGTGATGGACTACATGCGCTGAGCGCAAACAATATGCCGATAATCAAGATCAATTTCATGAGTAATTTCATTTTCATATTAACCTCTTTTTAGCTATAATTCTTACCCGCTCATTCTAACTCAAAGTCCCAATTTGCACAACAAAAATTTGTGTTTTCACTTTTGCGAAAACTAGTCAATTGTGATATAGTGTGACTACAAAACAAGCAAAATATTCTTGTCAGATTCACTTTCTAAAAGGATGTGATTTTATGAACGTTCAAAGAATTATAATGAGCAAAAAGCTTAATGTTAAAGTCATTTCAGCAGTGCTGGCCGTTGCGTTTACGGCGATCGCACTGTTTGCTGGCGTCCCACTGGGGGGTGTCGAAGCGGCTGGTGTAGCGCTACCAGCGCCAAAACAGGTCAAGGTCGTGGAGGTTTCCTACGATAGCGTGCGGATTGTGTGGGAGAAAGTGACTGGTGCGACCGGCTATACGGTTTACTGGTCCAACCAAGTGTCCAGCGGATTTGAGGCACTCGCCAACACAAAAAACACTAGTAGCAGAAGCAACGGTCTCATCGCGCGCAAGACCTATTATTACAAGGTGAAAGCGTACCGAATGGATGGCGCTACGAAGGTTTACGGCGTGACCTCAGCGACTGTGAAGGCCCAGACACAGGCTTTTTTGGTCGATTTCTCGGTTTCTGCCGGCGACCTCAAGTTCGTGGAGGATCAGAATCCATCGCTGGGCTATGTGCGGGCGGGATACAAGATACGGATTTCTGTGAAGGTCAAAAAGTCGTCGCATGACGCGGCCGGTGGCGGTACTGCGGTGTTGTCGCTGCAGGGGAAGGTCTTTGACCGCGTGCCATTTTTTATCGACAAGGTGAAGGACTACCTCTGGATTTATAGGAGTTATCAGCTTCCTGACGGAAACGTTTCCACCCTTTCGGGAGCTGCGGGTGAATCTGGATTTAGGGTTCAAATTATCACGGATGACATCACGCGGGATCCGAATCTCGCAAACAACACGGCGCACCTTGCACCAAACGTGCAGGTCCCAGTTGTCCCGCTGCGCATCACCCGCACCGGCGTCCCAGATCCGCCTTCGGATTCGTCCATTGCGTCTATGAAAGCGACCAGTGAACTCGGAACGGGAATTGCAAAGCCAGGTGGATACCTCACGCTGACAACGAAAATCGTAGGAAGCAGGATGAAGACGGTTGTGGATTTTTGCATCAACGATGTCATCATTAAGCGCAAAAACGTGACACCATCAGGCTCGGGATTGACATTAAGCGTCACGTACTATGTGCCGTATGATGCGCAGGGAGAGCTGAATTATGCAATCAAACTTGAAAACGGCACCGTCGAAAGTATCCCTGTGACCATTGTCGCGTTTGACTATGAAATTTTGGAGGGTGGAGTCAGCTGGACTAAGAAATCAAATGAAAAAAATTATATCCCTGGGCAGACAATCGCACTGCGTGTCAGGGTGCTCCGAATGAGCAAACTGAGTTTTCAAGATACCTACGGGGCCGTACGGGTGCATTTTTGGGTCAATGGCAAGTTGTCTCCAGGCCAAAAAATCCAATCACCTTCGGGCACAAACCCATATGTCGGGGACGTCTGGTACGCTTGTCCGCTACCCCAAAAACAGTCAGCATCGCTGAAGGTAAAAGCGATTGTGGATGCGGGGGATTGTATGCAGAAACCAATGAAAAAAACAATACGCAAACCATAACTATCCCAATTAAAATCGGCGGCAAAAAAACCAACGACGTCTCCATTGTGGCGCAGCGTCTGCATTTTGCGCCGGGCACTGCGTTGCCGGGAGGAAAGGTTGAATTCATTGTAACCGTGAAAAACAATTCGTCCACCTACCCATCGAAAGCGGTTGCACTTTTATACAAGATCAATGATCAGCCTATTGCCTTTCCGAATGGCGAGATTAATCGAACCTATTTAGCGCCTGGCCAACATTACACGACCGTCAAAATGTGGACAGTCCCAAGCAACGTCACGGGTGAATTGAAACTGACGGTCATCCTCGATCCGAAGGGGGCGTTGGCGGGAGACGAAAAATCGGACAACACAGCAACTGCCTATATTCCGGTGGCCCGGGCAGAGCTTGGGGTCGCAAAGAGCAGTTTGGGAGCCAAAGCACTGCTGTTTTCGAATCGCGAAAACATGCTTTATGCTCGCGTCTACAACTACGGCCAAGTTGCCGCTAAAGATGTGGATGTGGCATTTTATCAAGCGGGTGTAGAAGTCAGCAGAAGCACCATTGACTTGGCGGCTTTTTCAAGGGCGACGGTCTATGCAAAATTTACGATTCCGCAATATATTTTGGCAGACGATGCGCTACCGCTGAGTGGGGTGGACGGGTATGTCAACCCACCAATCGACAAGCGCAACATTGATTTTTTTGTGAAAATCGATCCGGACAAACAGATCCCTGAGTTAAAAGAAACCGACAATACGATTGCGCCAAAATCGATGGTCGTGTACACCCTTTCCACGAAAGGGTTCGTGCATGCGGAAATCAACGACCTCAGTGAAGTGCCTGTGCAAGGAGCTCTCGTTTCCATCAACGCAGGCGGCACCATCGTAAATGCGACGTCCGATGCCAATGGCATTGTGACATTTTTGCATGTGCCGTATGGCACATATGATCTTACGGTCACCAAAGCAGGATACCGCCAGGGGAAATCATACGATGAAGAACTTTTCGCGGGAAACCGTGAAGATTCAACGACGGTCTTTTTGGATGACCGCAGCGCGCTCGTGGGGAAGATCACGACGCTGGGAGGCACGCCTCTGCCAGATGCAAAAGTGTATCAGGACGGCGATTACCATCGCCAATCCGTGGATGCTTCAGGGAATTATTCCATTCAGTTGGTGGCGGGCACATACACCATGAAATATATTTGCCCTGGGTATCAGACGAAAACCGAGTCCGTCACGATTGGGGCGGGAGTTGATTTGACGAAAAATGTCACGATGCAGTCAACAACATTTTCTTCTTTGCAGGGCAAGGTCTTCAATAAAGATGCAGTCGCGTTAGCAGGGATCACTGTGTACGCCAAAAATATCGGAGGCACTACGTTGGCGACAGCCGTATCGGATGCGCTTGGGAACTATGAGATGCAGATTCCGCTTGCGAGTCTTGAGATGTGGGTATCCATTCAGTCGTCGTATGACGGTTTGGGAGTCAGCCAGGGCATCTATATGACGCACGGATTTGATGAAACGTACGACTTGTATTTCCTGCCATATCAGCCGCCGAAGAATTACGAATCAACGGGCAGTGCGAAGGTAGCGCCGTGGGTGGTGTGCGCATCGATGCCGGGGACGTTTTTTAACCCGGACTACAAGGTCGAGTCGATTTATGGGTTGTTTGACATCAGTTTGCACGCGAAGGTGGAGGACGAAAACATAACGAACTTCAGTATCTCAACGACGCCCGACTTCTGGGTCAACGCCTCGGTCAGCAGCTCTTGGAATCCGGCGGAAATTTTTGCCGTGAACCCCGTGATTGAATCATACAACACGATTGCGGCAATCCTGCCTCTGGGAATTCCACTTGCGGTCTCCATGCATAGCACAAACAAAACGCTTGTGCGCATCAGGAAAATCGTCATCATTTCGGATGGCGAAGTGCTCGATTCTAATTACTGCGATGTGACGAAAAATTATTCCTATAGTCCAAACAAAATCATCAACTGGGAAAGCTGTAAAGTGAAGTTGTACTTGAAAATTGATCCAGATAACGGTGTCACCAATCCTGCGGCAGGTTATGGAAAGGACCGAGTCCTAGTGGAATGGAATCCGAAAACGAATACCTTTATTAAACTGGGCAACTACGTGGTAATCGGGAAGAATCCAAACACATATGAGGAGATGTACATGGACGAATAAAAAGATTTGACTTGAATAAAAAATGTGTCATAATTTATGTAAATATGCGAGGAGGTTTTATTGATGAAAAAAATACTGAGTGCATTTCTAGTGATTTCAATGATTTTTTCTGGTTTGTTTATGGGAGGAATGAATGTTTTAGCCTTGTCTAGCAACACGGTTTCAGGTAAAATTTTCATGCCTTTAGGGATGTTGGCGCCAGCCGGAGGAATCACTGGTACTGTTTACATTTATGATCAAGCAGATGTGAATTACTATTCAAAAAGCATCACAATAGCAGCGGGACAAAGTTCTATTGACTATGCAATCAAAGTTCCGTCAGGCAAAGCAACTCCAAGTTACATAGTATCAATTAACATTTCAACTAATACAAATTTAGTTTTGAGATCATCCTATTATTCATCGAGTGGGGCAACTATTATTTACAGTTTGAAGACTTTAATAAATACTCGGGCGGGAAACCTTTCCGGGATAGATATTACATTGATAAAAGCAAGCACAATCTCAGGAAGACTTATTTTACCGGCGGCACAACTTGCACCTGTCGGAGGCATAGGTTTTTCGCTTAGGGTTTCAGATTCTTCGGGTAATTATTCGTTTTATACATCCCCCCTCATTGCTGCAGGAACTAACTTTATCGATTATGTGCTTGTCGTTCCTTTTGGAACAGATACTCCAGATTATAAAATGAGTTTTAATATTTATAGCAATTCAACTGGATATATTTCAAAGGGCTATTACTCTACAGGGGGCACAACTGTTTATTCTTATATGGCTACTTTTATAAATACTAGGAGCGGAAATCTTTCAGGATACAATATGACAATTTTGCAAGGAAACAGTATTGCCGGAAGAATTTCGTTGCCTATTGGTGCGACCGCTCCGGTTGGGGGGATTTCAGGGAGTTTGTACATTGTCGAAAAAACAAATTCGTCGAATAATTACAATATTTCATTTGCCATTCCAGCGGGCGCTAATTTTATCAATTATTCAATTACTGTTCCTTTTGGGGCAGCGACACCAGATTATTATGTAAATTATGTATCGAATTATACGATTGGAGGATATTTAGACAAAGGTTATTACTCATCAACAGGGACAAAACCGATACAAAATCTCGCAACTTCGGTTAATACCAGAAGCGGCAGTATTTCTGGGATTGATATGCTTTTTGCTAAGGGGCACACAATCTCGGGGAAATTATCTTTACCGACTGGAGTTTACGCACCATCAGGGGGATTAAGCTTTAGCGTGGCTGCCGCAGATGAAACAGGTTTATATAAATATTATGAATATGTTACGATACCAACAGGAGCATCATCAGTCAATTATTCTATCTCTGTTCCACAGGGATCGTCAGTACCTGATTTCATTGTTAATTATTATATTGGCGATTATTATGGAGGATTTATTTACATTGGTTATTATTCAAAGACAGGAACATCAGGCAGTATTGCAGATGCGACTAAGGTTAATGCAAGAATCACTAGTAAAACAGGAATAAATATGAAGATACAAGTCCTGCCGTTTAGTAAAATTAATATTTCTAAGACTAAGGCAACTGTTAAAATAACGAAAACACTTCAACTTACTGCAAAAGGATATCCTTCCCTTGGAGCATCGGCGACTTTCAAATGGAAATCAAGTGATACTAAGGTGGCGACCGTTACAGCTGCAGGAAAAGTTATGGCAAAAAGTGTTGGCACAGCGACAATTACTGCGACTTCAATTTTTGATGGTAAAAAAGCAACATGCAAAATCTCTGTAATTCGTCCAGTAACAAGTGTTAAATTAAATAAAACAAGCATTACAATCCTCAAAAATAAGACGTTTAAACTTTCGGCGACGGTGAGCCCGAACAATGCAACGATTAAGAGTGTGAAATGGAAAACTTTAGCTCCTTTATTTGTATCGGTTTCATCTAACGGCACAGTAAAAGGACTCAAAAAAGGTTCTGGATATGTCATGGTTACCACTGTTGAAGGCGGAAAGACTGCAAAATGTAAGGTTACTGTGAAATAGTTGAATGCAAGTAATGCAAATTATACAAAGAAAAGAGACGGACAACATGATTAGTGAAAGGCTTCCAAAGTTTTTGTACGGTGGGGACTATAACCCAGATCAGTGGCCAGAGGAGACCTGGGACGAGGACATTCGCCTGCTGAAACTTGCGCACGTTAATGTTGTCACGCTGCCGGTGTTTAGTTGGGCAAAGCTGCAACCTTCAGAAGAAGTTTATGATTTTGACTGGCTGGATAAAATTATAAATAAACTCTACCAAGCGGGAATATATGTGTGTTTGGCGACGCCAACGGCAGCGCATCCTGCCTGGATGGCAAAACGTTATCCGGATACATTGCCGGTGGATGAATACGGTCGCAAAGCGACGTTTGGGCGCAGGGTGAACTTTTGCCCAAATAGTAAGACCTACCGCCATTACGCAGTAAAAATGGCACAAAAAATGGCATCACGGTATCAATCTCATCCAGCACTGATTGTTTGGCATATCGCCAACGAATACGGTGGGAATTGCTATTGTGAAACCTGCAAAGAGGCCTTTCATGAGTGGCTCAAGGAAAAGTATCAGACCATCGAAACCTTGAACAAGTCTTGGTACACAAACTTTTGGGGGCACACCTACTATGATTTTGGGGAGATTGCCCTACCGTCGCAGTTGAATGGGGACCAAACATGTTTTCAACCACTAGCGCTTGACTACAAGCACTTTATGTCGGACGCACAGCTAGCATGTTTTGTGGGAGAGTACGAGGTTCTGAAAAAGGCGACGCCAGACATAAAAATCACTACAAATCTGATGGGTTCATTTCCGGGGCTAGACTACGGGAAGTGGGCAAAGTATATGGATATCGTTTCGTGGGACAACTACCCAGGTTTTGGCGATCCTTACGGAAACATGACTGCAAGTCATAGCCTAATGCGCGCATTGAAAGGTGGAGCGCCGTTTATGCTAATGGAACAAACCCCTAGCCAGCAGAATTGGGCTTATTACAACACCTTAAAACGGCCAGGGGTGATGAGGCTTTGGAGTTATCAGGCTGTTGCGAACGGTGCGGATTCGGTGATGTTTTTTCAGATGAAACGTTCGATTGGTGCTTGCGAAAAATACCATGGGGCCATAATATCGCATGCTGGCCACGAAAACACCCGCGTGTTTCGAGAATGCGCGCAACTTGGCGAGGAACTGACGCGACTTGATGAATTACTTGACACGGAGCGGAAATCTAAGGTTGGCGTGATGTTTGACTGGGACAATTACTGGGCGACTGAAATGTCATCAGGACCGAGCAAAGACTTGCGCTATGTTAAGCACTTTGAGAAATATTTTAAAGCGTTTAGCGATCAAAACATCCCAGTCGACGCGTTGATGGAGGATGCGGATTTTTCGACGTACGAAATCATTGTCGCCCCATTGCTCTATATGCTGAAGCCTGGCGTTGCGAAGCGCCTGGAAGAATTCGTACATGATGGGGGAACATTTGTAACCACCTATTTCAGTGGATATGTGAACGAAAACGACATTGTAAAAACAGGAGGATACCCAGGAGAACTTCGAAAACTGCTTGGCATTTGGGTGGAGGAGATCGACGCACTGCCTGCAAATAAAAAGAATCAGATGCTCATGACAGCCAATCGTTCCGGCTTCCAAGACAGCTACACATGTGGCTTTCTCTGCGATTTGCTACACACAGAAGGCGCTCAGGTTTTTGCAGTCTATGGGGAAGATTTTTACCAAGGGATGCCAGCGCTCACAGTCAACCAGTTTGGCAACGGAAAAGCATATTATATCGCTACGGATTGCGAGACACCATTCTTGACTGATTTCTCAAAACAGGTTGCACAAGAAAAGAACATCTGCGCGCCGCTAGATGTACCGGCTGGGGTAGAGGTTCTAGAACGACAGAAGGATGGGGTTGTATATACATTTGTGCTGAATCACAATGACGATAGTGTCTCAGTTGAACTAGGTGATGCTATGAGAAAAGAACTTATTTCGGGTGAGCAGATTGCTGGAAAAATCGATTTAAAGGCTAAAGATGTGCTGATTTTAGTATGAACATGAATAACCCAAAGGACCTATTCATTTGGTGCGAAAAAGTGAGTTGAAAATTAAGCAATGAGCAGGTGCCCGTTTTATGCAGAGATTTTAGGGTTTTGACCTTTGCACCTCCGGAAATCGAGCCTATCTTCTCGGAGTATGCACAATTTAGTCGGTGCAGCACCAAGTTTGAACCCGGTGCCCTTACTTTTTGCCCTTGACCGCCTTCGATTTTGGGAATTTCAGCTATTTCACTCGATTTTTCTGTATATATCCAGTACATAAGTGAAAAATTCTGCACAAATGGGGGGTCTGGTACTCAATGTCATTAAGTTAAGGATTGGTTAGAGAAATAGGAAGAGTCGGG
>JBAXOJ010000058.1:0-13016 GCA_037133315.1 Clostridia bacterium | reverse complement strand
GGGTTTGCCGGAGGCGGGGTCGTTTACGACCTCGATTTCGCAGAGCGAAACATCTGCGCCAAGGCCTGTTCCTAAAGCTTTCGCAAAGGCCTCCTTGGCGGCAAAACGCGCAGCAAAACTCTGAAGCGCGCCGTTGGTGCGGCTGGCTTTGTGTTCACAGTATGTGATTTCGGCTGGGGTGAACACCTTGGCCCGGAAACGTTCGCCGGACGAGGCGTCGAGAGCCTGTTCCATTCGTTTGATTGAGACGATGTCGACACCGCACTTCATAGGGTTGCTCCTTTGGGTTTCGTTCGCCGCTATTCGTGGCGCGAGATGGCGCTGATGATGCGCAACTCCTGGTTGTGGATGTGGTCTTGAGCCGCTTGGATGCCGCCGGCGATGTCCTTCTTTTCGATGGCGCGGACGATTTCGTCGTGCTCCTCGATGAGGGTGCGGAGCGAGCCGATGTCCTTGATGTACATGACGCGGAATCTGTGGACCTGTTCGCGGAGGTTGTTGAGGATGGTTACGAGGCGTTCGTTGCGGGATGCGCTGTAGATGATGTCGTGGAATTCGGCGTCTTTTTTGATGGCGCCCTGGATGTTTTCCTTCTCCACACTGGCGCAGAACTGGGCCTGGATGTTTTTGAGCGCGTCGAGTTCGTCCTTGGTGATGCGTTGTGTTGCGAGCTGGGTCGCGAGGCCGTCCAGCGATGCCCGTACCTCAAGCACATCCGCGATCTGCTTGTTTGAGAGGTCGGCAACCTGCGCGCCACGGCGTGGAATCATGTCCACAAAGCCCTCGAGTTCGAGCTTGCGAATCGCTTCGCGCACGGGGGTGCGGCTGACGCCCATTTTCTCGGAGAGCTGGATTTCCATCAGGCGTTCGCCTGGTTTGAGTTCGCCGATGATGATCGCCTCGCGCAACGCTTCAAAAATCACGTCGCGGAGCGGTTTATAGTCGTTGAAATTTACTTTTGAGAATTTATCTGCCATGAAATGTGCCTCCAAATATGTATTAACTTGCTTTTAAGTCGTTTTCGTGAGAAAAACGTCGTAAGGCTGTCTCGCGTAAAACGCAAACGCCTGCTCCGCAGCTGCATCATCTTCGAAAATGCCGACGACCGAAGGGCCGCTGCCGCTCATCACGCAACCCAAACAGTTGCGCTCCACCATGCCGTCCTTGATTTTCTTGATGACCGGGTGGTCCTTAATGGTGACGGTTTCGAGGACGTTGACCATATTCTTCGCGATGGCTTTCATGTCGCCCGCCTTAATGTCCTTGATCATTTTGTCAATGTTCGGCCGCTCCTTGACGTCTTCCAATATAAATTTATGGTAGACCTGCGGGGTCGATACACCGATGCCGGGCTTGACGAGCAGGATGGTCTGGGACTTCAGGCTGGGCAGTGGGGTCAGGGTGTCGCCTATGCCTTCGGCCAACATCGTTCCGCCGGAAACACAGTACGCGACGTCTGCGCCGATACTTTTGGAGAGCTCGCGCAATTCCTCGTCGGTGATGTCGGGTTTGAATAACGTGCGCATGGCGCGCAACACCGCCGCTGCGTTTGCGCTACCGCCTGCAAGCCCGGCCGCAACTGGGATGGTCTTGTCGATGCGGATGCTGACGCCGGCGTTCACTTGGTATTTGTCAAAAAACAGCTTCGCCGCCTTCCAAGCGACGTTGCGCTGGTCAATCGGCACAAACGGACTCTTGCAGCTAATCGAAATCCCCTCAGTGCACTGCCGCACCGTCACCGTGTCATGCAGATCCACGGTCTGCATGATCATGCGGATTTCGTGGTAACCGTCCTCGCGCTTGCCTGTAATATCAATGGATAGATTTATTTTCGCGTACGCTTTCTCCACAACTTCTTTTGGTAGATTCATAAAACTCATCCTCTCGATTAATCAAAGTCAAAACCTTGTATGTGAAGTATATTATATACAAAAAACAATTTACAATCAAGCAGAATGCCTAAATTCTAGGGGATGAGGGTGAGTTTTTTTGCGCGATGCGCAAAAAAAGTACAATCTGAAGGGCAGCGCCGAGGGCGCGGACCCCAAAGGCGGGAAGGTAAAGGCATGCCGCTGGCGGGAGCGGGCGCGGCGCGCGAGGGCGATGACGCGGGCGGCATTTTAACAAATTTCATACCTAATCTGAATTCCTTGTATAAAAATTGTTCAAATCAAAGGCCATCTCATCCCGAATGAAGTGATTTTAACAAAAAACTACGGATACGAGAAATCCTTGTATAAAATTTCGCCTTTTTGAATCATATTTTATACAAGGATTTTGTCGCAGTGCGGTTTTTTGTTAAAAGCACCTCAGGCCTTATCGACAAACAATAAGACGAGGTGAAATTTTATACAAGGAAATTAAAATTGCTGATATTTTGTTAATGTGCCACCTGCGGGGGCGCGTGGGCGGGCGCAAAGGCGGGAAGGTAAAGGCATGCCGCTGGCGAGGCGCGGGTGGGTGCGGCCGGCGGTACCTTGCGCCGTGGTACCGATTTGGCGCCCTTACTGTAAAAAGTGGTATCGATTTGGCTCGCTTACTGTGTAAGGGCGATTTCATGATATAATAGTTCTAAAAAATGAAGCAAGGAGTTGAAAATTATGTTTCAATCAAACCCTATCAATCGAGTGCTTTGTGTTGCGCTAGCAATCACGGTGATTCTGACGAGTCTGACCTTTGCGCCGGTGCTTGCCTCGAATCCGAGCGACTTTGTCGTCAAGGACGGGCATGTTTTAGTGAAGTATACGGGGACGGACGCCGTAGTTGTGATTCCTGATAGCCTGGCGATTGTCGAAATTGCAAATGACGCGTTCAGTTCCAATCAAACACTGACGACTGTCACTGTTCCGAATGGCGTGTTGGCAATTGGACGGTACGCGTTTGCATTCTGTGACAATTTAGCTGCCGTTACTCTTCCAGCAACTTTGACTTATATCGGTGATCATTGCTTTGGAGGTTGCCCTTCCTTAAAGTCGATTTCGTTGCCAGCCTCTTTGAAGAGTGCCGGGTACGGGCCATTTCGCGACACCGGAATCACTGTGCCGCTCCTCATTGACGGCGGTAAAACTTTGATTTATGTGCCGACGGATACAATTAACTACACCATTCCAAGTACCGTGGCGAAGATCAATGGCCGCGCCTTCTTCAATTGTACGATGTTGCTGGCTGTCACGATTCCACAAAGTGTGACCACCATTGAGCAAGACGCGTTTTGCTTTTGTATCAAATTGAATGCCGTGATTCTCCCGACGAACATCAGTACCTTCGGCTGTTCTCCGTTTCGCGGCACTGGCATTACAAAGCCGATTTTATACGACAGTGGCAAAAAGTTGATTTATGTGCCTGGAAATTACACGAGTTACACGATTCCTGCGACGGTGACCTCGATCAATGCGGGCGCACTCACGCAATGCACCGAAATCAAGTCGATCAGCATCCCTGCGACGGTTCAATCCATCGGCGACTTTGCCTTTTATTATAGTACGTCGTTAGCGAGCATTTCATTTGCTTCGCAAAACATTCCGGTCGGCGAGAGCGCGTTTACCGGCACGATCGTGCCAAACACAATCCTGATGGACGCTGGGAAAACGCTCTGCTATGTGCCCGCAAAAACGAAGCAGTTCACGTTCCCAGCGAGCGTGACGAAAATAAACGCTGGCGCATTTGCGGATTGCTTATACATTACGGATATTGTGATTCCTAAGGCTGTGACGTTTTTAGGAAACATGGCATTTGACGGTTGTGGGGCGTTGAAAACCCTCGTGGCTTCGAGCAAACTGACAAACGTCGGCTCGAACCCGTTCACCGGGATGAAGACGTTGACCGTGTACGGCGAAGTCGGTTCAGAAATTCAAAAATCAGCCAAACTATATGAATTAACATTTGTTGCAATTCCCGCCATCAAAGCCGTCACTTCGGCCGGCATCCTGAAAAGCTATGCCTATACAAATAAATCCGTCACCATCCTCCCCTACGGGTATGACTATAAGCTGAGCGCTACAAAAAACGGAGCGAAATTTACGTTCCCGGCAACAAAGGTGTTCAAATATGCGGGCAAATATGTTGTCACGATGAAAACTGCCGCGAAAACAAAGACGTTCACCTTTACCATTGATAAAAGCAAACCATATATTATGGTCAAAAATGCAAAAGGCATCGTGGTGAAGACGAATTCTACGATCAAAGGAAGCGCGACGTTCGCGGTGACCGATGCCAATTTAAGCGCGAAATCGATCACGTTGAACGGGAAAGCAATCCCTTGGCCGACTTCGAAAAAGGTCACAAAGAAAGGAACCTATTTGTTGACGGCGAAGGACAAAGCAGGCAATAAGGCAACTTTCGGATTCAAGATTGTGTTATAATAATCCTAAAAAATATGCTAGGAGTGGACATATGCTGACAGATATCGAAATATCACAAGGATGCAAGATGAAGCCAATTACCGAGATTGCGGAGCAGCTCGGGATTGTCGCGGATGAGTTAGAGTTGTATGGCAAGTATAAAGCGAAACTTTCATTCGAGGTCATGGATAAGTTTTCGCACAAACCGGATGGCAAGCTGGTGCTCGTGACCGCGATCAATCCGACGCCTGCGGGCGAGGGCAAGACCACGACCACTGTGGGCCTCGGCCAAGCGATGGCGCATATTGGGAAGAAGGCGGTGATCGCGTTGCGCGAGCCGTCGCTGGGTCCCGTGATGGGCATCAAAGGCGGTGCAGCAGGCGGGGGCTACGCCCAGGTTGTTCCCATGGAGGACATCAACTTGCACTTCACCGGCGACATGCACGCGATTACGTCGGCAAACAATCTGTTGGCGGCAGCCATCGACAACCACTTGCAGCAAGGAAATCCGCTGCAAATTGACGCGCGCCAAATCATCTGGAAACGCTGCATGGACATGAACGACCGCGCCTTGCGCGACATCGTCATCGGCCTCGGCGGCAAGCTCAACGGCGTTCCTCGCGAGGACGGCTTCATCATCACGGTCGCGAGCGAAGTCATGGCAATCCTTTGCCTCGCCTCCTCCATCCCAGACCTCAAAAAACGCTTAGGCGACATTCTCATCGGCTACAACACCACGGGCGGGCCAGTTTATGCACGCGAACTCAAAGTGGACGGCGCGATGACCCTCCTGCTCAAGGACGCCATCAAGCCCAACCTCGTCCAGACCCTCGAAGGCACGCCAGCCCTCATGCACGGCGGCCCGTTTGCAAACATCGCACACGGCTGCAACAGCATCATGGCGACAAAACTCGCACTCAAAATGGCCGACTACGTATTTACAGAAGCCGGCTTTGGCGCCGACCTTGGGGCGGAGAAGTTTTTTGACATCAAATGCCGCTTCGGCGACCTCACCCCCTCCGCGGTCGTGTTAGTCGCAACCATTCGCGCGCTCAAATACAACGGCGGCGTCCCAAAGGATGCGCTCAAGACCGAAAACCTAGAAGCCCTCGCAGCCGGCATAGTCAACCTCGACGCGCACGTCGAAAACATAAGAAAGTTCGGCGTCCCAGTAGTCGTTGCGATCAACCACTTCGACACCGACACTGAGGCCGAAGTGTCCTTCGTGCAAACGCACTGCAAACAACAAGGCGTCCCCGTGGCGTTTTCTCGTGTGTTTGCCGCAGGCGGCAAAGGTGGTGTGGAATTGGCTGAAACCGTCCTCTCCGTCATCGACGCTTCCGACGGCTCTGGCTTCCGCACCCTCTATGACGTGAACCTTTCCATCCGCGAAAAAATCTTGACCATCGCGACCGAGATTTACGGCGCTGCCTCGGTCTCGTACACCGCCGCAGCCGACAAATCCATCGCGCAGATTGAATCTTTGGGCCAAGACAAGCTTCCTATTTGCATCGCAAAGACGCAGTACTCGTTCTCCGACAACCCGAAACTTTTAGGTCGCCCAAGTGGCTTTGAAGTGAACGTTCGCGAGGTGAAGCTCTCCTCAGGCGCAGGCTTCATCGTGGCGCTGATGGGCGATGTCATGACCATGCCCGGCTTACCGAAAGTTCCCGCCGCAGAGAAAATCGACATCTCGCACGACGGCATCATCACCGGACTATTTTAACTCGCGCGCGCCTTGCAACCTTTCCACCACAAATCCCCAACAAAATCAGCCACTTTTGTTGACTTTGAAAAAAATTTATTATAAGATTAAGAAAACTTTTTGAAGGAGGAAATTATTATGGATAACAATGAAACGAACAATCAAGCCCCTGAACAACCCGTTTACGAACAACCTGCACAACCTGCACAACCGGTATATCAACAACCCGTGTATCAACAACCAGTGTATGCACAACCAATGGTTCCCGTCCATCCAAAAAAGAACCTTGCAACTGCTTCAATGGTATTAGGAATTGTAGCACTCGTATTTTGCTGGTTCTGGTACCTTAGCATTCCTTGCGGCATCATCGGTTTAGTCCTCGGTATCGTCGCGCAAAAAGCTGGCAAAATCGGCATGGCAACAGCGGGTATTATCACTTCCATCATCGCCATCGTCATTGCTGTTGTCATCATCATCATTGCAGTTATTTTCGTGTCATCTGTCATGAATAATTTGAACTACTACAGAACCTACTAAACTCAAAAAAACAAGTCAGAAAAGAGCCGACGAGTGCGGCTCTTTTTTCTTTTTCAGCCGCGATGCCCTCAGATTCAACCGCGACGCCTGCAGACGACTCGACCGGACTGACACCCCGAATTTCCTACCACGAACCGGACTGTCGCGGCATAATTCCTACCAGTCACCGCCCGCGACCCCTGAGAGACCTTGGAAGCCCTTCGGAGAAGATCAAAATTTATACAAAAGCAAGGAAGGTAAGACCTTTTTGTATAAATTTCACCTTCAAACATCGATATTCGGTTCGGCGCGAGCCAAAAAGGCCTTGAACTGGTAGGAAAAACGACCTGTCAGTCCGAAAAGGTCGGAAACAGGTCGTTTTCATCGATTTAATCGGCGACCCACGAAATTTTCCACACGCTGGTTGACAAAATTTCCCATCCATTGTATCCTTATTCCACCACGCGCGAAAGGATATACCCGCCCATGCAAAACGACTTTGACGGCTTCTCCGTCTACCACTGCCACCCGCACGCACACGGCGACCTGAAGCTTTTTCGCGATAATCGCGACAAACAAACCTACCTCCAAGCCCTCGCGCAAACCTGCCTCGCTGGCGACAACCGCCTCTTCTTTTTCGACTTTATTCACACGCACTGCCACTTTCAGCTGAAAGTGGTCTGGCCCACCGACGCAAGACCCAGCCTCGACTGGCTCGAAAAGGCTGTCAAAAGCTTCCTCTACCGCGTTCACCGCCTGTACGGCGCATACTATCGGCGCCGCCACAACTACGTGGGCCCAGTGTTTTCGCGAGAAAAGTCCGCCTTCACCCCCATCCCGCACAAGAAAGCCTTCCTCCACGCGATGAAATACATCCACCACAACGCCACGTCGATCAACCTATTTCGCGTCTACGAAGACGACGCCTTCAACTCCTACAATTTCTACCTCGCGACTTTCGTCCAGAACCCCGCGCTCTTGCACCTCTCCGCCCCGGCCAAAATCATGTCGTCCCTCGACTTCCTGCCCGTCTTCGACGCCATCGATTTCACCTTGGCCTTGAAAATCCTCGACCCCCGCCGTTCACTCAAATGCACCATGACCAAATTCGTCGAGATCCACCAACGGCTGCTTCACGAGCGCGACGCCCACTACGGTCACAACCGCTCGCGCGAGGCATACGAGTCCAAAGGCGTTTCCGCCCTTTACGACGCGCCCGCACTTCTCGAAATCGCCGACCTCGGCGGCCACCAAGTCACGCGCTTCCTCCGGTCCATCGCCACCTACGAAATCACGCGCGAAAATTGCGAAGCACATTTTCGAACCTTCTCCGCCTTTTTCCCGTGGTCCAACCAGCCTTTAAAAGATTCGTTCCGGCGTATCCGCCGACACTTTCCTTTAGCTTTTGCGAAATTTGTGGGCTCCATGAAGTGTAAGGTGAGTGAACGGGCGATTTCCGAACTCACCGGAGTCAGCCGCGACGCCCTCAGACAGATCAAACGGACTGACGGCCCGAAATTCCTACCATAAACCGGACTGTCGCGGCATATTTCCTACCAGTCATCGCCCGTGACGCCTTCGGGACCTTCCGTGGCCTTCGGAGAAGATCAAAATTTATACAAAAGCAAGGAAGGTAAGACCTTTTTGTATAAATTTCACCTTCAAACTTCGAAATTCGGTTCGGCGCGAGCCAAAAAGGTCTTGAACTGGTAGGAAAAACGACCTGTCAGTCCAAAAAGGTCGGAAACAGGTCGTTTTTATCAATTTAATGGTGCGCCGCGCGATGGGCGCGGCGATCGCGTGGCGATTCGGGTGCGCCAAGCGCGCCCGATGCTCGCTTGCGAGCGCGGTTGCTCTTCGGGTGCGGCTTACTCCGCAGCGCCCGCGGTTGCGCCGGCCTCTGCTTCGGCCTTAGCGAGCAGTTCGGCGCCGAACTCGGCGAGCTTGAGCAGTTTCGCCCAGCGCGCGTCGATTTCCTTTTGGATTTCGTCGATCATCCATTCGTTGCCCTTCTTAAACA
Organism: Clostridia bacterium; assembly: GCA_037133315.1. Lineage (GTDB taxonomy): Bacteria > Bacillota > Clostridia > JBAXOJ01 > JBAXOJ01 > JBAXOJ01. Next base: position 4,435 of record JBAXOJ010000058.1, on the reverse strand, counting down.
GGTGCTTGAATCTACCCTGACGAATCAGGAAATCGCGCACCGGCACTTTGACCTTTGGAATGTAGCTCACGATGTGGATGCCGTTGATGACTTCGTATAACGGCCAGAAGCAGGAATCCACCGCGAGCTCGTTGAGCTCCATCAGGTCCGTCGTGCTGTACTGCCAGCCACGTGGGCACGGCGCAAGTACGTTAATGAAAGCGGGACCTTCGGTGTAGATTGCCTTTTCCGCCTTGTTGTATAAATCCTTCATGTTTTTTGGGAGCATCGCAGTTTGCGCCGCGTATGGGATGTTGTGATTGGCTAGGATTTCCGTCAAATCTTTTCTCCATTGCATTTTGCCCGGAATCACCGTGCCCGCAGGGGAAGTCGACGAATCCGCAAACTTTGGCGTCGCCGAAGAACGCTGAGTTCCTGTGTTCATGTAAGCGCCGTTGTCGTAGCAGACGTAAACCATGTCATGTCCGCGTTCCATCGCGCCTGATAAAGACTGCAAGCCGATGTCGTAAGTACCACCGTCTCCGCCAAACGCAATGAACTTCGTGTCGCCTTCGAGCTTTCCTGTCTTTTTCATAAATTTGTACGCCGATTCCGCGCCAGCGATGGTGACCGCTGAGTTCTCGAATGCGTTGTGGATGAACGAATCCGTCCATGCCGTGAATGGATACAAGAAGGTCGAAACCTCCAAGCATCCCGTCGCGCAGCCAATGACCGCATGGTCTTCCGGCTTCAACGCGCGCAGAATTTGTCTTACCACTGGTGGTGCGCCACAGCCAGCACACATTCTATGTCCGCCTGTCAGGCGATCTGTTTTCTTTGCAGCTTCCTTCATATTAAATGGCATTTTTGTGCACCCCCTTATTCTCTTACGCCGAGATAATTGAATACAGACTTAACTTCGCCCGTTTTCGCAATCTCTAGCACTTCGTCAAATACTGTTTCGATGTCGGTCGTTCTGACATCTCTACCGCCAAGGCCGTAGATGTAGTTGATTACTTTTGGTCCAAATACGTTGCAAGCATACAGCGCCGAGGTCACATCCGTGAACAAAGGCCCGCCAGCGGCATTGAAGCTGTCCGCCTTGTCCATGATGCAAACGACTTTATACTTTGCAAGTGCAGCCGCCAATTCCGTCACCGGGAACGGTCTGTACACGCGAGGCTTCAGGATTGCTACCTTTTTGCCTTCTGCTGCATAATAATCCGCAACATACTTCGCAGTACCAGCCGTCGAGTTGAGGAGTACGACGCACACTTCTGCATCCTCCGCGCCCTTTGGCACGTATTCTTCATATAATCCGTACTTTCTGCCCGTCAATTTCTCAAACTCAGCAGAAACCTCAAGAATCACTTTTTGCGCATTCATCATCGCTTGCGCTTGTTGTCTCTTGTGTTCGAAACAATGCGTAAAGTGATCAAGCGGTCCAATGGCGATTGGTGTCTCTTTGTTTAACAAATGATATTCTGGCACATAATCGCCCACAAACGCTTTCGCCAAATCGTCCTCTAAAAGATCGATGTTTTCGATTGCGTGGGAGGTGATGAAGCCGTCTTGGCATACCATGACTGGCAGATTAACCGACTTGTCTTCGCCAATGCGATTCGCCATCAACATATTGTCGTAGGCTTCTTGGTTGTTTTCGGAATACAGTTGGATCCAACCAGAATCACGAGCACCCATCGAGTCACTGTGGTCGTTGTGGATGTTTAGGGGACCGGAAAGGGTACGATTTACGCACGCCAACACGACTGGAAGTCTTGATGCCGCCGCAATATAGAGGCACTCCCACATTAATGCAAGACCGTTTGCCGATGTGGCAGTCATTGCTCTGCCGCCCGCCGCTTGTGCGCCGATGCATGCTGACATTGCGCTGTGCTCTGATTCAACCGCCACAAATTCCGTATCAACCTGACCGTCCGCCACGTAAGTCGAAAAATATTGTGGTACTTCCGTAGAAGGCGTGATTGGGAACGCAGCAACTACAGCAGGATTAATTTGTTTCATGGCAACGGCAAAAGCCTCATTGCCAGACATTCTTTCTCTAATAGCCATTCTTTTCCCTCCTCCTATTTGTGCTCTTCAACGAAATCTAACGCGCCAAACTTGCAACACTTTACGCAAACGCCGCAGCCCTTGCAATGACCGAAGTCAATGCCGTCCATGCGTGGCTCATCCGTCTTGTGGATCGAAGAGTCTGGGCAAACGTAGAAGCACATCAAGCAATTCTTGCATTTTTCTTTGTTCCACACGGGAATCATCGAACGCCATGATCCGGTCTCGTACATCTCTGCATTGCCGGCCCAAGGAATCATGCCGCCCTCGGTGATGTCATGCCAGTTCACGTCATTTGTCAATGTCTTTAAATTCTTTTTCGCAGTGCTCATAGTCCCTGCACCTCCTTCATCGCGCGTTCAAGGGATTTGATGTTGCCTTCGACCACTTCTGGCTTCTTCGCAAACTTATGCTTGAACGACTCAACCATATCATCGAGAAACGTCTGCTCGTCCATGATTCCACTCACTTTGACCACCGCGCCAAGCATCGGCGTGTTTGGGAAGTATTTGCCCAACGTGTCAATCGAAATGGTTCTTGCATCAATCGTGCAGACCTTTCCTTTGTAACCCTTCAACCTTGACTTGATTTCATCTGGCTGCTTGTCCGTGTTGACGATGATTGCGCCAGACTCTTTCAAGCCCGCCGTCACATCAACCGACTCCAACAGCGTGTCGTCTACCACGACAACATAGTCCGGTGCATAAATGTTGCAGTGAATGGACAATCTATCGTCGCTGATCCTGTTGTAAGCTGTAATTGGCGCGCCCATTCTCTCCGGACCATACTCTGGGAAGCCTTGAATGTACTTGCCTGTGTTGAACGCTGCGTCAGCGAGCAAAAGCGACGCGGTCTTAGCACCCTGGCCGCCACGCCCGTGCCATCTTATTTCAACTAATTTACTCATAATTTTGGTTCCTCCTTTATCTAGTTCATCCATTAGATTATAAGTGTTTCGGGGGTGGTATGTCAACACAATAAGTGTGAAATTGTTTATTGTATACACGATTCAGCTGGGTTCCTGTTTTCTCCCTCGCTGACGCGAACACACACCCCGCAAAGTTTGGGCGGCCTGTGCTGTTCTGGCGCCGTAAGGTCAAAGGCAAAAGGTGAAAGCAGGCCGCTGGCGCAAGGACTGAAAAAGAAGGGTGTGTTAAAATCGAGGCCTCTGTTCCTAGTTCCGCGGCAGACACCCGCATTTTAACACAAAATTATCCTTAGACCTGCCTTTTTTAACACAGCACTGAATAATCGTCGTGGAATCTTCGATTTCACGACTCATTTCGGCTCTTCAGCAACCTATAATTTGGAAATTATCGCTGTAATGTAAGGGCGTGTGTTAAAAACCGGCCCTTCAGGGATTTATATGTGTTAATAATGGCACCTCTGCCGCGGGATCAGGAACAGAGGCCCATTTTTTAACACACCCGCATTGATCGCTGACTTCCGTGAAATCCCCCCTATACTTTCAGCCGGATATTCGATAAAATTGACCTAGTTCACTTAAATCTAAGGAGATGATTCAATATGAAAGTTTTGTTCGTTGACATTGATACCTTAAGGCCCGACCATATGGGGTGTTACGGCTACAATCGCAACACCACGCCCAACCTGGACCAGGTGGCCCGGGAGGGCGTGCGTTTCACAAACTATTATTGCTCGGATGCGCCGTGTTTGCCGTCGCGGGCGGCGTTGATTTCGGGGCGTTTCGGGATTCATACGGGCGCCGTTGGGCACGGTGGCACCGCGGCTGATAAGCGTTATGTTGGCGAAGGCCGGCAAATGCGCGACTGGACCGACCAGAACAATTTCAACAATCTGTTTCGGAAGGCGGGGATGTATACCGCATCGATTAGCCCGTTTGCGGAACGCCATTCTTCCTGGTGGTTCAATGCAGGGTTTAACGAGGTGCACAATTTCGGCAAGGGCGGCAACGAACGCGGCGATGAGGTTCTGCCGATTGCCCTCGACTGGATTAACCGTAACGCAGACCGCGAAGACTGGTTCCTGCACATGCACTTGTGGGATCCGCACACCCCGTACCGCGTGCCGCTCGAATACGGCAATCCGTTTGAGAACGAGCCGCTTCAGACCTGGATTACGGAGGACGTCTTCAAGCGCCATCTCCAGCACACTGGACCCCACAGTATCAATGAAATTAGCATGTATGACGACCAAGAGAACGCCTGTTACCCACGCCAACCCGGCAAAGTCTCGGAATACGCGGACTTGAAAAAACTGTTCGACGGCTACGACACTGGAATCCACTACGCGGACTATATCATGGGGCAGATTTTCGACGCCCTTCGCGCGCAAGGGATTTACGATGAAGTGGCGATTATCGTCACGTCCGACCACGGCGAAAACTTCGGGGAACTCGGCA
>JBAXOJ010000057.1:0-13153 GCA_037133315.1 Clostridia bacterium | reverse complement strand
GGATTTGACTGTGCCGGCGGCAATCAAAAACGAATTGTGCGAAGTAGAATTAGAAATCATTCACTGCCTTGAGAGTGAGAACTTACATGTCGATCAGCTCTTGGCCAAATTGCGTCTGGAATCGGGGGAGCTCAGTGTCTGGCTATTGATGCTTGAATTAAAGGGGATTATTACACAACTTCCCGGGAGAGTATTTAAGATCAAAAGAACCTTTATTTAGTTAAATTTTTGTGAATATTTACTTTCAATATTGTATTTTCTTTAAAAATGGTATAGTTTAATAACGAGTTCAAATTGATGGAGGATTATAATGGCAAAATATTTAGTAATAGTTGAATCACCTGGAAAACTGAAAACGATTGGAAAGTTTCTGGGCAAGGATTATAAAGTGGCCGCATCGATTGGGCATATTCGTGATTTGCCAAAAAGCAAACTGGGAATTGATATTGAAAACAACTTCGAACCACAATACATCGCGATTCGTGGGAAAGGCGACGTGATTAAAGGGTTGAGAAAAGAAGCAAAGAGTGCAAAAAAAGTTTTTCTTGCTACCGACCCTGACCGAGAGGGGGAAGCGATTTCTTGGCATCTTGCCGCGCTGCTTGGAATTGATACTGCAGAGGATTGTCGTGTTTCGTTTAATGAAATTACACAAAAAGCGGTTAAAGAAGCCATTGTGAAACCGAGAAAAATTGATTTGGATCTTGTTGATGCGCAACAGGGGCGTCGTTTGTTGGACCGTATTGTGGGATACAAAATCAGCCCGATTCTTTGGAAGAAGGTAAAAAAGGGACTGAGTGCAGGTAGAGTGCAATCGGTTGCTGTGCGCATTATTACAGATCGGGAAAATGAAATTAATGCGTTTGAATCAGAAGAATTTTGGAACCTTACAGCAAAGTTGAAAAAAGCAGACGATCCAAAAGTGTTTGAAGCGCGTTTCCATGGGAAAGATGATAAAAAGCTGGAACTCAAGACGAAGGAAGCGGTTGATGAAGTCCTGAAAGTCATTGAAACGGCGCCTTTTGTTGTGAAGACGGTAAAAATAGGCGAAAAGAGAAGGCATCCATCCGCGCCATTTATTACGAGTACGTTGCAGCAGGAAGCTGCCAGAAAACTTGGTTTTGCTACAAGAAACACGATGTCTGTCGCACAAAGACTGTATGAGGGTGTTGAAATTAAAGGACACGGGAATCTAGGCTTGATTACTTATATGAGAACAGACTCCGTCAGAGTTTCGGCGGAAGCGTTGGAGGCTGCGAAAGAATACATTGTGACGCACTATGGAAAAGAATACTTACCGCCAACACCACGTGTGTATAAGAATCGCAATGCCTCTCAAGATGCGCATGAGGCGATTCGTCCAACCTATTGGCATATGACACCAGAGGTTGTGAAGGACTCCTTGCCGGCGGATCAATTTAAGGTTTATAAATTAATTTGGGATAAGTTTTTGGCAAGTCAGATGGCATCGGCAGTTTACGATACGGTCACGTCCGATATTGATGCTGGTGGGTATACATTTAAAGCGAGTGGTTCGAAAGTCAAGTTTAAAGGATATTTGCTAGTGTACACAGAAGGAAAAGATGAAGGAACCGAAGAAGAAAAAGAAATGGTGATACCAATCTTAACGGTTGGAGAAACATTGATTAAAAATGCTTTAGACTTTGAGCAAAAATTCACGCAACCGCCGTTGAGATATACAGAAGCGACACTCGTAAAGGTAATGGAGGAAAAAGGGATCGGTCGACCAAGCACCTATGCTGCAACGATTTCTACGATTTTGGCGAGAAATTATGTGGTGCGGGACAAAAAGTTTTTGATTCCTACTGAATTGGGGACAATTGTGACTGATTTGTTGAAAGAATATTTTAACGACATTGTGGATATTGATTTTACAGCAAACATGGAAAGTGGTTTGGACAAAGTGGAAGAAGGGTCGCTCAATTGGCGTCAATTAATGAAGGAGTTTTATGATCGGTTTTCCGTGGTGCTTGCCAAGGCGGAAGAGGAAATTGGTAACATTGAAATTCCACAGGAAATTTCAGAAGAAATCTGCGAGAAATGTGGGCGCAACCTCGTCGTAAAACAAGGCAAATTTGGAAAGTTTTTAGCCTGCCCAGGTTTTCCGGAATGCAGGAATACCAAGCCGATTATCGTAGATTCTGGGTTTTTATGTCCGAAGTGTGGTTCGAAAATGTTAGTGCGAAAAGACAAACGCGGTAGGGACTATTATACCTGCGAAAAAGGCAAAGAGTGCGGTACCACTGTTTTTGATAAACCAACTGGAGAAATCTGCCCCCTTTGCAATTCCCTCATGGTATGGAAATCTTATGGGAAAAAACGGTTTCCTCAGTGTAGCAACCGCGAATGCACCGCGAAAAAGTAAAAATGCTCAAAATCAAGAACTTGTATATTTTTTGTTGATTTTTACATAAATATTAACTAAAGATTGCATTTAGGAGTTTTTTATGTTATAAAATAAGAGAACATTTTTTCGCATATAATCTTGTTTTATGAGGTGTGATAATGGATAAGATTAAGAAGATATTGGATGAGAATAAATCGCTAAAAATATTAATACCTTTGCTGCTCGTAGCATTTGTTATTTTATTCATTTTGTATCTTCCAAAATCTTCACCTTCTTCACCAAGCGTTATTGTCCCAGTGGGAACGAGTGCGCCAAATGTCACATCAGCGCCCACGACTTTACCAGGAGAAGTGGACACAAATTTCATTCCGAAAACAGAAGATCAATCCGATTCTGCTGATACCTCTTTGGTTGGGCCGCCTGAATTCAAGGGTTCCATTCGAGGCATCAATGGGGTTCATGTCGTGATTCAATTTACGAATGTGTCAAAAATTCTAAAGATAGGGGAAAGCATTGCCGGTTACAAGTTGAAAGCAATTGCCGATGATGATTCTTATCTTACGATAGAGAAAGACAATCTAGTTACTGTACTACAGATATCACCAAACTCAAATTGATGGGGAGGGTAGAGAATGCAAGCTAAAATGAAAATCGTATGTTTTTTCTTAATCATGTTTACCCTGTTCTCTACTGCGACGATCGCGAACTCAATTGAGGTGAGTAACGGGTATTATATTGTCAAGCAAGGAGATACGATACCTTCGATTGCTTCTCATTTTGGGGTTTCCGTGCAGGATATTATGGACTGGAACTATCTATCTACACCGGCAGTCGTTTTCCCAGGGAAACTCTTGAAAATTGGCACCAATCAAGTCGTTGTGAAACCATCGAATCCGAGTCTTAATGGTTCTGTTTCGATTAATTTTGTAGACACCGATGTGCGGGACATATTATCGGCGGTAGCGATTGAATTAAAGAAAAATATTCTATATGTTGGCGTGCCGATGCGATTTACGATTCGCGCGTCCAAAGTGGATCGTGCAAGCCTCATTGACGTTGTTGTTGACACCGCAGGAGGCATGTCCTGGGTGGAAAGCGGAGACTTGATCATCATAGGACCGAAAGAGAAGATTTCCGCGGATTTTGTGAATAATCTCATGTTTACTGGAATTAGTTTACGCTACATTACAGCGCCAGAAATCGAGAGCCAGGCGTTAAAATTAAATATTGATGTGAAGACCGTGACGTTAAAAGAAGCGTTGAATAAAATATGGGTTTCAGGTACCCCAACTGAAATTGCAAGATTTTATCAACTAGTAAATTCATTAGACCGGAAAGAAAACTTCCCTGACATAGGCACGAGTGTGGGTAGAAGTACTTTTTATAAGCAATATACTTTAAATTACGTGACCGCGAAGGTATTTCAAGAAGCGCTCTCTCAATTTGATATTCCAGTGATCTTCTCGATTAGCGCGACGAATCCGATGATCGCATTTGTCAGTGGACCAACGACTTCAAAGGCAGAATTTGAAGCCTTGCTGGCGAAAATTGATATCAAGGAGAATACCGGAAATCCGAACAGTGGTGATCTGGTAGGGCTCACGAAGTATACATTGAAATACATTGCTTACACCGATGCAGAAAATCTGTTAACCAACGCGAAACTCGATATTACAGTCATGGACTTGAAGAGTTATCCGAAGACCGTTTTCTTCTTCGGTCCGAGATCCTATCGGGATGAGGCATTGCGCCTTTTGAAATCGGTCGATATCAGAGGAGACATCATTAAAGAAATCATCGACTATGCACCGTCAACAGCGAAACTTGGCGCGCGACGCGATTTGATTTGTAACATCACAGGCTACGAACCTTCTAATTTTGTCATCTCGCCAGATGTTGAACGTGATCCATTATTGGAAAAATACATTCTTTATTATACGGGTACTGAGGCTGAAATAGCGAAGATTAGAAAAGTAATCAGTCTCATTGATGCGCCATTAGGAGGAACGTAAAATGTATCCATTGACGATTGATGAAATATTGATGAAACTATATGAAATGAATGGTTCTGACTTGCATATTATGACCGGGCTCCCGCCAACATTTCGCATCTCGGGTGATTTGGTGCCCTTGGCAAGTATGCCGGCATTAACGCCGGAAGATATAGAAATCTTTTTTAAAGATGTCTTGAGCGAAGGGGATTTGAATATCTTTAATCAAAGAAAAGATATGGACTTTGCTTATCAAATCCCAAATGGACCGCGGTACAGAGGGAACGCGCTCACCAATGCCGGCACCATCGGCATGGTCTTCCGCGTATTCCCCATGAAAATTCCCGCGTTCGAAGTGTTGGGGCTTCCCCAAGCGGTCAAGAATCTGATCAATCTGCCCAGAGGACTCGTCCTCGTGACTGGCACAACGGGAAGCGGAAAGTCAACGACGCTCGCGTCGATGATTAATGTCATCAATGAAACAATGGCAAAAAACATCGTCACCGTTGAAGATCCGATCGAGTATGTCCATACCTCAAAACAATCGTTTGTCAGACAACGTGAAATCGGCGTCGACACCATATCTTATAATTCAGCTTTGCGTTCCGTATTGCGGCAAGACCCTGATATTATTCTGATTGGAGAAATGAGAGATCGGGAATCCATTTCCATCGCCCTGTCTGCTGCGGAAACAGGACATCTGGTGTTTTCGACGCTCCATACACAATCCGCGCCACAGACCATTTCCAGAATTATTGATGCGTTTGAGCCTGCTCAAAAAGAGCAAGTGCGTCAACAGCTCGCTAGTACACTAAAAGCGGTCATCAGCCAGCAGTTGATTAAGAATTTGAAGACGGGTGGACGTTCCGCTGCTGTGGAGTTTATGTCTACTGTGCCTGCAATCAGCAATCTTGTGCGAGAGGGGAAGGAACACCAACTGTACTCCATCATTCAGACGAGTGGAAACATCGGCATGCAGACCATGGACATGGCGCTTGCAAAGCTCGTCATGCAGGGAAAGATATCGAATGACCAGGCATTTGAACATTGTATCGATAAATCTGCGGTTGTTTCTTTGATTTCAGGGGAAAATACCGAAATGAGGAGACAAATTAGCAATTCAGGTAACACAAACATTTCTTTGTAGTATACTTAAGATAAAGGAAGTGAACACATGCCACATTTTAATTATCAAGTCATCGATAATGCTGGAGCAAATATGAGCGGTCGCGTCTTGGCAGACAACAAGGGCGACGCCTATAATAAGTTACGCGCACTGGGTTTCGTCATCACTTCTTTAAACGAACATAAAACGGGTGGCAGTTCGCAAGTGGTCGTTGGGAAAAAACTCATTAAGATGGACACTCTAATTGTTTTTTCGAAACAATTATCTGCTTTGCTCAAGTCTGGTATCGCAATTACGAAGGCTTTGTCGAGTTTGATTCAACAAATGGAAGATAAATATTTTGCAAACATCCTGCTGTTGGTTGTCAACGATGTGGAGAAGGGCATTCCGCTTTCTCAGGCGCTGAGGAAATATGCAAAAACCGCGGTGTCCGAACAAGTTTATTCTTTGATTGACGTGGGAGAATTGACTGGTAATCTGGATACCACGTTTGAGAAGCTCTCTTTTCAGTTGCAAAAAGAAAAAATCATCAATGAAACGGTCAAGCAAGCGGTGTTTTACCCGAAAATGGTGCTTGGATTTACTGGCGTCGTGTTTTTTGGACTCGTCATATTTATCGTGCCGATCTTTCAAAATATGATTCCTGCGTCCGTTGCACTTCCTGATATTACGAAATTTGTTTTTGCTCTGTCTGCGAGTTTAAAATCATCCTGGTATATCTATATTATTGTTGCCGTTGCTTTTTATGTTGGAGTTTTGAAGATTTTTCCAAAGTCCGCGTATGGCAAAGTCATTTGGGAGAAATTGAAGTTTAGTGTACCAGTACTCGGGAATTTGGTGAAGAAATCAAGTCTCGCAAAATTCGCGCGTATTGCGTCGACGCTATTGGAATGTGGCGTGCAAGTCATCGCAGCGTTTCAAAGTGCTGGACGCGCAGCAGGGAGTTCCTTGATTACAGATTCCATCGAGGAAGCGACGAAGCAAATTAGCCAAGGAAGCAGTATCTTTTCTACTTTGGAGAAATACCCGAACATTTATCCACAATTGATGGTACAAATGATTGAAATCGGCGAAACATCGGGTTCTTTACCTTGGATGTTGGATCGAGTTGCAGAGTTTTATGAGGAAGAAGCAACCACTGCGACCAAGAAGCTAACCTCTGTCATTGAGCCAGTCATGCTTGTCCTCATCGCATTTGTTGTTGGTGGCATGTTGATTTCATTGTATTTGCCGATGTTTACCATGATCACAAGCTTTACGAAATAGAGGGAAGAGAATGAATAAAAATGTGATTGGCGTAGAATTTGATGGAAATAAAATCCGCATCGTGGAATGCGACGGGTCACCTGCACATCCGCGGGTGATTAAGGCGTTCACTTCGATTATCACGATTGATGGATCCGCTGGCGATCGTGAGAGTTTTCTCGCCAAGTTTATCAAAGATGAATTGAAAAGAAATGACATCAAAGTGCGCAACGCTGCACTTGGCATTTTCAATAATGAGGTGCACTTGAAATACATACAAATGCCGCAGTTACCAAAGAACAAGTTTGTGGAAGCCCTTACGATGCAGTCGAATGAACTGCTTGATTTGGATTTAGAAGGCTACTATTATGAACATCGCTTTCTTGGTCATTTTATGGAGAACAACGTCATTCAGAATCGCTATCTTGTGATTGCGGCCAAATCTTCGATGGTGGATGAATATATTTCAGCATTTGCATCCGCCAGTATTAATTTGGTGGATATCAGTACCTCCGTATTTTATCCGTTTCAACTTGTTCCGGATTCTAATAAAGTGGGCTCCTACGTGTTGATTTATCTTGGCAGTGAAAACAGTTGTGTGATCATAGTCAAAGACGGGATTCCGCAATTTGCGCGTCGATTAAAAATCCGAAAGATGTACGAAGATGCGTTTTCAAAATATGGCTTGTTTTATTCGGAGACGGAAGACGATTTTTCAGAAGAAATCATAGACCAGCTCGGAGAAATTCTACTCAACGAGTCATTGGGTACGGTCAATTACTATCATATGTTTGATGAAGATTATATGCCTTCTGAATTCTTGATCGTCGGTGCGGGTGCGCTCAAGGGCTCGCTTGTCAGCAACATTCAGTCAAAAGTGAATTTGCCGGCGTACTGCCTTGATATTTTGACAAGGGTTGAACTTCATCCTGGGTTAGAACACCCAGAACGTTTGATTGAATATACGAGTGCAATCGGCGCTGCAATCGTTGCAATGGGGGTAAAAATCTGAGATGAAAAAAGAAGATAAAGTATTTAAGCCAATTTCATTTCTACCGCAAAAACAAAGACGGGAGATATTCATCGTCAAAATTCTGCGCGTTGTACTGACGTTCACCGCACTCATATTAACGATTGCGGCAATTTTCTTTGTTTCAACTCCTCTTCTAAATCTTTCGAAAAACCAAGAGATTACGAAAGTTGACACCGAGATTGCGCTGATTCGAGAACAAATCAAAGGCATGCAAAAATACGAGGAAGTGTTTAGTCTCAACAAAACATTTCATGATGTACTCATCAACGCGATGGGAACGGGTCCGGCATGGGATAAAATCTTGACCACTTTGATTCAGTCAAAACCAATTACCATTCAAGTGCAATCGATCGAACAATTGGTCGCAGCACCAGCGCTCATTACGAGAGACGAAGCCGCAGCTGCGGCAAATTCGGTTGCAAAAATTGAAGAAGGGCCAAAGAATCTTTTAATCAAGTGTCTTGTTACAAATCTCAATGATTTCGATTACTGGCTCAAGGTCATTCAAGCAAATACATCACTTTTCACTGAGGTGACGCCTGGCAAGTTTGAAGGGAATCAATATGGGTATCTTGTCGATATTACGGTCACAATTCCCGTTTCTGGACCATATGAAATAGCGAATGAGGAGGCGATCAAATGATCAAACGACAAAAGAATACCTATATCATACTTTCCATCATATTTGTCGTATTTGCGCTCGTTTTCGCGTTCAGCGCATTTTCTGAAACGACGAAGTATCAAGATATGGATGCCAAGGTGAAAACCAAACAAGCTGAATTAGGGGCGATTAATGATCGGGCGAATTATCTCAAAATCATTAGCGTGAATTCTGAAAAGATGGCACAAAACCTCGCGATGTTATCGAATCGCATCGGAAAGTCGATTGCGTTTGGTGTGGTTGCCAATGATATTAAGAAAACCATCAACGGATTGTGTAAGGTAAAATCAATTGTGCCACAACCGATGTTGGATAAAGGGATTTATAAAGAGTTAACGGTAGAAGTCGAAGTGGAAACTGATTTTGACAGTCTGCGCAGACTGGTTTATACTATTAAGTATCCAGCAGGTACAGCGAATCGTTGTTTTAGACTTGATTCACTCAAATATACGATGGATTCTGCTGGAAAAGTAACCGCTTCTCTAATCATGGCAGCATTTACATACAATTAAGTCCAAGCGCTCGGTTTGGAAGAGAGGAGTCCCATGCAGTCTCAGTCAAGAAAGGCATTTTCAATTGATAGCATCCGAAAAAGAATTATAGGTCATATTTTAGTGGAAGAAGGGTTGATTACAGAGAATCAACTCAACGAGGCGGCAGAGTATCAGAAGTCGTTTTCACAAGATAAAAGACCCTTGATTGGTCCATGTCTTGTGAAACTTGGATTTTGTAGAGAAGAAGACATCGCACTTGCGTTAGCCAAAAAATCAGGGTTGAATTTTATTAGTTTAAAAGATTTTGAAATAGAACGCAATGCATTGGACACCTTAACCGTCGAGCAAGCCGAAAAGTTCGAATGTGTACCGATTGGGTTTGATGAACAGAATAAGCTTATTATCATTGTCGATCGCATTTTTGACAATATTAGTTGGCGCGATGTGCAAGGTGTTACAGGTTTTCAGGTCGTGCCTGTTGTCACGACGTTATCCGATTATGATTTTGCTTGGAGTGTGTTTCGCGATGCGAAGTCTATGCAAATTACGGTTCCGCCTACGGAACATGCGACGGATGAAAAAGCACTCGATTATGACTCCGATGAAGATTTAGAACAAGTGGTATCCATTGTCACACAATTATTGCTTAACGCAATTCGACGCAATGTCAGTGACATTCATATTGAGCCAATGGAAAAGCGTCTCAGAATTCGTTTTAGAATTGATGGTGTCATCCACGAAGTCATGTCTTTGCCTTCTAGTATGATCTCTCAATTGACGACGAGAGTGAAAGTAATCGCAAATATGGACATTGCAGAAAAAAGAATCCCACAGGATGCGCGTTTCACTTACAAAGCGGATTCGAAAAGCGTCGATTTCCGTGTGGCCTCGTTGCCGACAGCCTTTGGAGAAAAAATCACCATGCGCTTGTTGACGGATGGAGATACCGTGATTACCCTAGCCATGCTTGGCTTGTTGCCGGCGCACCAAGAGCTCTATAATAAATTGATTACCATTCCATATGGATTTATTCTCATTACGGGACCGACGGGAAGCGGTAAGTCTACGACGCTGTATGCAAGTCTTGACCAAGTCAATTCGGAAAATAAAAATATCATTACATTAGAGGATCCAATCGAGAAAAGGATGACGGACATCAACCAGATTCAGATTAACGCTAAGGTTGGTCTGACGTTCCCTTCTGGACTCCGATCCATACTTAGAAGTGACCCCGATATTATCATGGTTGGAGAAATTCGAGATGGGGAAACGGCGAAAATCGCGATTGAATCAGCTATGACAGGACATTTAGTCTTTTCGACGCTTCATACAAATGACGCCGCGGGCGCGCTTTCTCGATTAGTGGATATGGGAATTGAACCGTTTTTGGTTGCCTCATCGCTTTCTGGTGTGGTCGGGCAACGGTTGTTTCGCAAACTTTGCGAAAAGTGTAAGAAAAAAGTGACGTACACGCGCGACGAAGTGCTATTAATGTGTCCTTCCTTTACAATCGCGGAAGACGAATCGGAACTCGATTTATATGAACCAGTAGGTTGTACCGCATGCAACAAGACAGGTTACAAGGGCAGAATGGGCGTCTATGAGATTTTGAAAATGACAGAAGAACTTGGGAAAATGGTTCTGAAAAGAGCCATCTCGTCTGAAATAAAAATGGAAGCCATCAAGAATGGGATGATTACGATGCAGGACGATGGTTTTCAAAAAGTACGAAAAGGCATCACTTCGTTGGCAGAGTTATTGAGGGTGGTAGTGTAATGGCAAGGAAATTGATTCATAATCGAAATGGAATTGTATTGCCGTTGGTCTTAGTGATTGCGGCAGTTTTAGGCATTTTAGTACTTACTGTGATTACTTTGAGTTATTCTGACAACATGAATAGTGCGAATCACCAAGACAATACACAAGCCTATTATTTGGCGCGCTCTGGTGCAGATGCTTTAGGTACATACATTGTCGACCAGTCAAAAATTCTTTCGCCCATTGGGTTTGATAACCTGATATCTAATATGCAAAATCACCCCTCTGAAAAAACCTACTTAGCGACGGGGGATAAAGGATATTTCGAAATCTCAGTCGTCAGAAGTGGTGTGAAGATCTATGTCACGGCGACGGGAACCGTCAACAATTCGCAAAAAGAGGTGACACTTGTCATAGCGCAAAGTAGTGAAAACTTTTTCCAAGGGTTTGACCATGCTTTGTTTGTTGGAAACAATTTGACCTTTACAGGCAGCACAAGGGTTCTGGGCTCTGTCATGTCGAATTTTAACGCATCCAATCAATTGAATTTTGATAGCAGTGGTGGGCAATATATTTCTGGTGATTTGTATGTCACCAATTCGCAACTTGCAAAATCCAGTTTTAATTATGGGACGACAAAAATTCAAGGAAATGTACTGCCTTTGCCAGAACAAAGTGTATTTACATTGCCACCTTTTCCGGTCTATCCAGATCAGTCGACATTGCCGGTATTTAACAGTTTATATACTGCGGGCTGGAATCCTTCACCGCCTTATTATATGGCGACGGATGGTTGGTATAAAGGTGGCATCAATATTTTAAGCGAGCTGATCATTACGGTAGGAAACACTGACCGGATTATACGAACAAAATTTTTAACGATATCTGGGAGTGGGAAACTGACCATAAATAAGACGGGTTCGGGGCGTTTGATATTATACATCGATGATAAGACCACGACCGCATTAAGCATGACGAATGGTGCACAAGTCAACGCAAATGGAGACCCTGGGGATATGCAGATCTACTTTGATGCGCCAAGTTTCTCGGTAACGGGTTCTGTTATATTAAAAAGTCTGCTTTATGGGAAAAACACTGCAATTACTATCGGTAATGGCGGATCTGTATTTGGTCATGTAATCACAGGTTCAAGTAACGTTGTCTTTTCAGGGGATGCGACAGCTTATGTGCAAGCCATTTTTGCACCCAATGCCTTTGTGGATTTTTCAGGGTCCGGGAAAGTAAAAGGTGTTGTTATTGCAAATACCTGTGCCTTATCGGGTTCGAGCTATATCGAATTTGCGTCACTCGCGCAAGACCAAAATCTTGCGAAAATATTTGGTAAGACGGTACTAGCTTATGAGCAGTGGCGTTAAGGAAAGGATGATTATCATGGATCGATTCTTCATCAATATCAATCAAAGAAAGAATCAAAAAGGCTTTACGATGCTTGAGGTCATCATCAGTGCGGCTATTTTGGCAATGCTCGCCATCAGTTTGATTCCGCTTTTGTCTTATGGCTATAGTGAAACCGTTCTCTCTGGAAAGAAAAGCATCGCAGTCTATAAAGATGCCGAAAGCCTAGAGGCGAATCTGAACAACACAACGGACGGCATTACGAGCATTACTGCGAAGACGCTGACCATTTCTTTTGGAGAAACAGTCGTCACTGTTGTAGGGAAACTATATCAAGCACATGTTACATACGATGCAAATCGTGGCGATGCCGAGATTAAGGCCTTTAAACCTGACTAGCATTGTGCCAATTACAAGAAGAGAGGGGCATCCGTTCGTGGAAAGAAAAGCAATGAACCAAAAGGGCTTTACGCTCATTGAAATCGTTATTGTGCTCTCTTTGCTTGGCATGCTTCTCGTGCTTGCGTTTTCTTTACTTGTCTTTGGCAATACGAATTTTGGAACGGTTCAAGAGAAATACTCGGCGCAATCAGAAGTCAGAGAAGTCATGGATTTTGTCACAAAAGAAGTGCGCATGACCACGACTGCTGTCTTGATGCCGGTGACAACTTGTAAGGCTGAAATCTCTGCAAAGCAAGCATTCAATTATATTTATTTTGAAAATGGAATGGTGCACGAGAGGATTTATAATGCGGCCAATCAGACTTATTCAGACATTACAAGAGGCTCAATATTACTTGTTTCAGGATGTAGCTTTGTGAAAACCAATAATTTCACAATCACACTCACCATTGCGGCTGCTGACCAAGATCAGAATTTTTCCTCTTTCACCAGTATCGCACTGATGAATATTGCGCAAGCATCTGGGGCTATTACGACGCTTGGGACGGCTCCGTTTCAGGCCATTCGGTTTCTTTCTGTAACCAAGGAAGTGCCGACTTCTCAGCCAGTTGCGCCTGGCGATCCGACTCCAACACCGTCACCGACGCCGACGCCGTCGCCAACCCCAGTGCCAACAGCCACTCCAAGACCAACGGCTACGCCGACCCCGACACCAACCC
>JBAXOJ010000056.1:0-13475 GCA_037133315.1 Clostridia bacterium | reverse complement strand
GTGTCTATTTGTGATTTCAGCAAGTAAGCTTTCTTCGAAAATATTTGGTGTGAAAAACATTTTTTACCTCCATTTCTTACAGTGATTTTAGCATTATATAGGTGAATATGTCAAAAAATAAGATTAAATTGACCTTGGAAAATTATTTAAATTTCAAACTACTTGCAATTTGCTTGACATTGGCGCAGTAATTTCTTATAATTCATATGCTTATCGACAAATGGAGGTGCAGAGATGCTTAGAACATATCAACCAAAAAAAAGAACGCGTAAGAGAGAGCACGGTTTTAGGAAAAGAATGAGAACTGCTAGCGGAAGAAAAATTCTTCAAAGACGCAGACTCAGAGGAAGAAAAGTCCTTACTGCTTAAGGCCGCATCGTGTGGTCTTTTTTTGACATGTGAAGTGTCGAAGGCAGGGGGAGAGAACATGGCGAAAATCCTTACACTCAAACGGAATCATCAGTTTATGAGGGCATATAAAAAAGGCAAATTCTTTGTGGGGCGCCTGATGGTTATTTACACTGTGAAGAACAACAGTTTGAATAATCAGATTGGTATATCTGCGAGTAAAAAAGTCGGAAATAGTGTCAAAAGAAACAGAGTAAAGCGTTTGATTCGGGAATGTTACAGGGGTTATCAGGATTGTTTGCCCACGGGGTATGACATCGTGATCGTCGCAAGGACATCAGATCCGTTGCCGACATTTAAGGAAATCGCAAAGGAAATGAAGTTTTTGTTTAAGAAAATGGGCATGTTTAGTGTGGAAAAATGGGAATCATTAAAAAAGGTTTAATTGGTACAATTAAATGGTACAAGAAGCGAATATCGCCTCATCTTGGCGATCACTGCAGATTCTATCCCACCTGCTCGAGTTATGCAATTGAGGCGTTTGAAAAACACGGAGTTTTTAAGGGTGGATCTCTTGCCGTAAGAAGAATCTTAAGGTGTCATCCATTCAACAAGGGCGGGTTCGACCCAGTGCCCTAATTATGATTTTTTATCTCGCGAAAGGAGATTTATTTAATGGATCAGATATTAGCTTTTCTACCTACTTTGTTTGGAACCGTATTAAATTTTATTAACCACACAGTAGGCAATTATGGATTGTCCATCATCATTTTCACCATTTTAATTCGACTTATCATTTTCCCACTCACCATCAAACAGTTGCAGTCCGCTGCAAAGACGCAGGAACTACAACCAAAATTAGCGGAAATTCAAGAACGCTACAAGAACGACAAGGAAAAACTCGGACAAGAGCAAATGAAACTATACAAAGAAGAAGGGGTCAACCCACTCGGCGGGTGTTTGCCAATCTTAGTGCAGATGCCGATTTTGATTTCTTTGTATAATGCATTCTCCTATCCTCTAACGTATCAGTTGAACCAACATGCGTTTACCTTGACAGAAGAATTCAAAAAGCTCAATTTAGGTAATTTTGCACAGCTCACCTATGTCAACCAGCACCCTGAGCAATATGGGTTTAATTTTAACTTTTTAGGCATCAATCTCGGCGCGACGCCAGACCTTAATGTCTCTTCTGCTGCGTTTTTAACGGTGGAAAACATGCTGTTGCTCTTGCTCGTTTTAATTGCAACGGGGCTTACCTTTTTCTCCATGAAACTTACCATGAAAAGACCGAACCAACCGGCGCTTAAGCCAGCCAAAGACGGCAAAGATCAAATGAAACAAATGAATAAGACAATGCTGTTCATGCTTCCGGCAATGACTTTGTTTTTTGGTATTTCATTCCCTGGTGGCCTTACACTTTACTGGGCGACCGGGTATGTCATTCAAATATTCCAGCAGTTAGCGATTAACAAATGGTTTCATGGAAGAAAAAAAGACGTTGTTCTGCCAGCTGTTGGGGACACAACGACGAAATAGGAGGGGTTTAATATGGCACACAAAGTAGAAAAACAAGCGAAAACCGTGCAAGAAGCAATCGAACTTGCGTTGGCAGAATTAAACGTAGACATTTCGGAAGTGGATGTAAAGATACTGGAAGAAGGCGGAAAAGGTTTTCTGGGCTTAGGCAATAAGACGGCAAAAGTTTCTGTTTGCCTAAAAAGCGCTGCGGGTGAATCAGAGGAAGACGATGCGGAAGACGAGTCCCAAGAGGCCGCGCAAGACGGGAATGAAGAGGAGCACGTCGGCGAATACGCAGATGAAATCGCAATTCAATTCTTGCTTGATGTGTTTGCAAAAATGGGCATTCAAGTGAGCTTTAACGTCGAGGTCTATGACGAAGAAATCCTCATCAATATCAGCGGACAAGACGTGGGCGTAGTGATCGGCCGCAGGGGCGAAACACTTGATGCACTGCAATACCTCACCAACCTCGCGGTGAACAGAAAGTGCGAGGAATTTAAGAGAATCGTACTGGATGTCGAAAATTACCGCGAAAAACGCGTAGACACCTTGACTAAATTGGCAAACAAAATGGCAAGCCAAGTCGTCAAAACGCAGCAGGAAGTGACGCTTGAGGCGATGAACCCTTATGAGCGTAGAATCATTCACTCCTCCTTGCAGGGAAACAACAGTGTGCAGACAGCGAGCACGGGCGAAGAACCAAACAGATGTGTCGTCATTCGACTCAAATAGAATGGATACCATTGTAGCAATCGCAACCGGACCAGGTGCTGGTGGAATTGGCATCGTACGGCTCAGCGGAGAACAAGCATTTCAAATTGGAGCGACTCTTTTCAAAGGAAAACAGTCGTTTTCAAGCATGTCGGCAAACGTTTTATTTCACGGAACAGTCGTCAAGGCAGGAGAAGCCCTGGATGAAGCGATGTTTGTGAAAATGCGCGCGCCGAAAAGTTTCACAAAAGAAGATGTACTCGAAATCCATTGCCACGGCGGTCGCGTCGCCCTTGGTCAAATTCTGGACTTGGTTTGCTCCCTTGGCGCGCGACTTGCGGAGCCTGGGGAATTTACAAGACGCGCATTTCTGAATGGGCGCATTGACTTATCGCAAGCCGAAGCAGTGATCGACCTCATCAACGCGAAGACTGCAGAAGGCGCGCACACGGCGCTTAAGCAACTGGAGGGACGTCTGTCCGAACAGGTTGGGCTGGCAAAAAAAGAACTCATCACAATCATTGCGCACCTTGAAGCCAGTGTGGATTATCCGGAGTACGAGATCGAAGCATTGACCGTAGAACGTCTCTCCCACGGAATTGAAGCGGCCTCCACCATTGTGGCGGCGCTCCTTCATGGGTATGATCGCGGACGTTTGTTACGAGAAGGCGTTACGGTTGCCATCACGGGTCGCCCAAATGTCGGCAAGTCTTCGCTTCTCAATCGTTTGGCGGGGCGCCAACGTGCCATCGTCACAGAAATCCCAGGAACGACGCGGGATATCATCGATGAGTACATTGATCTAAACGGCATTCCCGTGCGCATCGTAGATACCGCTGGCATCCGCGAAACGCAGGAACCAATTGAAAAAATCGGGGTAGATCTGGCGTTGAAGGAAGTCGCGGACGCGGATTTGGTAGTCGTCTTGCTCGATGCAGAAAGTGGGATATTGCCAGAAGAACGCGAGCGGATCGCCACTTTGCAACTCGTAAAAAAAACATTGGTTGTCTTTAATAAGATAGACAAAGAAACGGAACGGCACCAGGACGACACCATTCTACGGGTTTCACTTTTAGAGGATACGGGCGTGGAGAAACTCATCGAGGCACTTGGCAACTTGGTTGCAGGCGCGTTTGACGGAACCGCCGGGACAGCGCTGCAAGGGGATGTCTTAGTGACAAACGCCCGCCATAAGCAGTTGTTGGACCAGTGTCAACAATCGCTCGCAAACGCCCGTGCGGCGCTCTCCAGTGGCGTGCCGTTGGACTGCCTCTCGGTTGACTTGATGGCAGCGGTGGGCAGCCTCGCGGAAATAACGGGGGATTCGGTCAGCGAAAGCATCGTCAATGAGATATTCAGCAGGTTCTGTATCGGGAAATAAGGAGAAAAGGCAATGGGAAAATACATAGCGGATGAAGTTGATGTGATTGTTGTCGGCGCAGGGCATGCGGGGATTGAGGCGGCCCTTGCTTCCGCAAGGCTTGGTTGTCGCACCTTGCTTTTCACAATGAATCTCGACAATGTCGGCAACATGCCGTGCAATCCGAATATCGGCGGCACCGCCAAAGGGCACCTCGTCCGCGAAGTCGACGCGCTTGGCGGCGAAATGGGAAAGGCTGCGGACAAGACGTTTATTCAGTCTAAGATGCTCAACGCATCCAAAGGCCCCGCAGTCTATTCACTCCGCGCACAAATCGACCGCAAAAGATATCAGATTACGATGAAAAAAACCCTCGAAAGCC
This sequence comes from Clostridia bacterium, assembly GCA_037133315.1. Classification (GTDB taxonomy): domain Bacteria; phylum Bacillota; class Clostridia; order JBAXOJ01; family JBAXOJ01; genus JBAXOJ01. The sequence goes on along the minus strand of JBAXOJ010000056.1, from coordinate 9,150 downwards.
AAGTGGGACTTACGCTTCGCCAAGCAGAGGTGACCGCACTCGTCACGGATTTGGATCCAGTAACGGGGGCGCGCAAAATCGCAGGCGTGCAAACCAAAGTCGGCACAACATACAAGGCAAAAGCAGTGATTTTAACGACAGGCACATATTTGGAATCACGCATTATTGTCGGCGAGACGATGTATGCAGGCGGGCCGGATGGTTCCTTGCCGGCCGTCGGTCTTTCGGCAAGTTTACGGGAACTTGGCATCGCGCTCTTTCGATTCAAGACGGGCACGCCCGCGCGCATCAGCCGGCACTCCATCGACACCAGTGTGATGGAACGCCAAGACGGGGATGCGCGCATCACGCCGTTTTCCTTTGCGCACGAGGAGTTGTTTGAGGCGTGGAACGAGGGGAACTGGCAAGGGCAAGATCAAGGGCAAGAGTGCTTCGTACCGCTCGTGACACGCGATACGCAAGTCCCGTGCTGGCTGACCTATACGAATCTAGAGACACATAAAATAATCAATGACAACATCCATCGCGCGCCCATGTACAGCGGCGTGATTGAGGGCATTGGACCACGCTATTGTCCGTCAATCGAGGACAAAGTCGTGCGTTTTGCGGACAAGGACAGGCATCAGATTTTCGTAGAACCGATGGGGCTCGATACCGAGGAACTCTACGTACAGGGGATGTCAACGAGCATGCCAGAGGACGTTCAGGCGGCGATGCTGCATTCGGTGGCGGGTCTCGAGAAGGCTGAAATCATGCGCAACGCCTACGCCATCGAGTACGACTGCATCGACGCGACACAGCTGAAGCTGAGCCTCGAGTTGAAGTGCGTGGACGGGCTGTTTACGGCTGGGCAAATCAACGGCACTTCGGGATACGAAGAGGCTGCGGCGCAAGGGCTGCTCGCAGGGATGAATGCGACGCGCAAGATCAAGGGGCTCGCCGCGCTCGTGCTGGACCGGTCGGAAGCGTATATTGGTGTGCTGATAGACGACATTGTGACGAAGGGGACACGCGAGCCCTACCGCATGCTGACCTCCCGCGCGGAATATCGGTTACTACTCCGTCAGGACAACGCAGATCGGCGCCTCACGGCAATTGGGCACGCGGTTGGACTGATTTCGGACGCGCGTTTTGAAACTCTCCAAGGAAAAATCACATGCATCGCGGCAGAAGCCAAACGCCTCAACACCACGTTCCTGGCCCCGACCCCCGAACTCAACGCCCTCCTGCAAGAAAAGGGCACCACAGCCGTCACGACTGGTGTTTGCCTCGGCGACCTCTTGCGACGACCAGAAATCACCCATCCCATACTTGCGGCGATCGACCCAGACCGACCCGCCCTGCCAAAGTACTTAGAGAGCCAAATCGAGACGGAAGTCAAGTACGACGGCTATCTCCGACGCCAGGAAATCCAGGTCAACCAGTTCAAAAAGCTTGAAAAAAAGCTGCTTCCATCAGATACAGATTACGATGCCGTTTACGGACTTCGCATTGAGGCGCGGCAGAAGCTCAAAGCCGTTGCGCCAACGTCGCTGGGCCAGGCAAGTCGCATCTCGGGTGTTTCGCCTGCGGACATCTCGGTCCTGCTCGTTTATCTCGAGCAAAAAAATCGGAGGAATGAATCATGAACGAAGCATTAAAAAAGGAACTTTTCGAAGGCGCACAATCGTTTGGCGTATCGCCAACACCAGAGCAGCTTGACGCATTTATGAAATACAAGGATTTACTCCTTGACTGGAACACCCGCATGAACCTGACGGGCATCACGGAGGGCACGGATGTCGTGTACAAACACTTCGTGGATTCGCTGACCATCGTGGAATTGATCAAGGATCAAATTGCCGCCGCGGCATTGACGCCAGAGGGCGCATCCCTCATTGATGTCGGTACGGGCGCTGGATTTCCAGGTATCCCAATGAAGATTATGTTCCCGCACTTGCGGGTCACGCTGCTTGACTCAGTGGATAAGAAACTGACCTTTCTCAAGGCGGTTATCAGCGAACTTGGACTCACGGGCATCGAAACCGTGCACTTGCGTGCGGAGGATGCGGGCCGCTCCAAACAATTGCGCGAACAATATGACATCGCGGTCGCGCGCGCCCTGGCGCCGTTGCCGACCTTGCTGGAACTGTGCATGCCGTTTGTCAAAGTCGGCGGTGTGTTTGTGGCGATGAAAGGTGCAAACGCCGAGCAGGAGGCGCTCGTATCAGAAAACGCCCTCGCGGAGCTGTGCGGCGAAGTGCTGGTCAAAAAGGAACTTGATTTTGCACAAATCAACGCGAAACGCATCGTCTACGTCATCCGCAAGGTGGCGCCCATATCGATAAAGTATCCGCGCCAGGCGGGCAAGCCCACCAAGTCGCCACTTTGATGTAATTTTAGCATCGATTATTACACCGTTTAGTGTAATTTTTACTTGACAATTCACACTAAATGACGTATTCTCTCCTTGTGGGGGTGTTACTATGGAACGGAAAATCTCAAAATACTTACTTGACTGGAAACAAAGCAAAGAGCGAAAGCCTCTTATTTTACAGGGCGCCAGGCAGGTTGGAAAGACCTATTCGATATTAGAATTTGGGAAAGAAAACTATGACAATATTGCGTATTTTAATTTTGAAAGTAACCCTTTTTTGCATGATTTGTTTGAGGAAAGTCTGGAACCATCGGTATTAATTCCCGGACTGTCTTCCATTTCGAAGCAAACCATCGTGAGCGAGAAAACACTTGTATTTTTTGATGAAATTCAATTGTGTGAACGCGCATTGACCTCGTTAAAATACTTTTGTGAAATGGCGCCGGCATATCATGTCATTGTGGCGGGTAGTCTGCTCGGGGTGGCGGTCAATCGAGAAAAGTTTTCGTTTCCGGTAGGAAAAGTTGACATGAAAACAATGTATCCACTGGATATCGAGGAATTTATGTTGGCGCATGGCGAAAAAGAACTGGTTGATGAAATCGTTCATTCGTTCACGAACAATGTCTCGATGCCAGTGGCAAAGCATTATGTGGCCGAAGAATATTATAAGAAGTATCTGCTTGTTGGCGGTATGCCGGAATGTGTGAAAAATTTTATCGAGACCGAAAATTATACGCTAGCGAAACATAACCAAACCATGATTTTAGAAAGTTATTTAAAGGACATGAGCAAGTATAATTCAAATAATGATAATAAGAAAACCAGATTAGTCTATGAAAATATTACTGTGCAGTTGTCTCGCAAAAACACCAGGTTTCAGTATAAACTTGTGAAGTCGGGCGGGCGGGCCTCTGAGTTTGAAAACGCAATCGAATGGCTGACGTTGTCGGGCATTGCTAATAAGATCTATCGTGTGGAAAGCGCGAAAAAACCGCTTTCGAACTACCTTGACATGGATTCCTTTAAGGTATATTTTTCGGATGTCGGGTTACTTTGTGCGAAGAAAGATATTGTACCCGAAGATATTTTGTTTAACACAGGGGATTTGAACGATTTCAAGGGTGGCATGGTAGAAAATTATGTTTGCAATCAGCTCGTGGTGAATGAATATAAAAGTTATTATTGGGAAACCGTCAGGAAGGCCGAAGTTGATTTTATTGTGCAACGAGAGGGCAAGATTATTCCGATTGAGGTCAAGTCTGGCGACAACGCAAAGGCAAAGAGTTTAAGAGTCTATATGGACCTATATCAGCCTGAATATGCAATTAAACTATCCACAAAAAACTTTGGGTTTGAGAATAAAATCAAGACTATACCGTTGTATGCAGCTTTTTGCATCTAACCGTGAATTTCCCTTAATTTGCACTCGTTTTTGATTGCAAATTTCCTCGTTTTTGATTAAAATAGAGAGGAATGTTTTTACCGTGAAAGGGGAACGCAAATGTCAGAACCAACAATTGTGAATCAGAGGATTATTCCCGTCGATATTGAGGCGGAAATGAAGAAATCTTTTCTAGAATATGCGATGAGTGTCATCATCGATCGCGCACTACCAGATGTCAGAGACGGGCTCAAGCCGGTCCATAGAAGAATCCTGTACTCCATGTTGACGCAAGGGTTTACGCCAGACAAGGCGCACAGAAAATGTGCGACAACCGTCGGAGATGTGCTCGGGCGATTTCATCCACATGGAGACGCCGCGGTTTACGAATCGATGGTGCGTATGGCACAGACGTGGTCGCTTCGTCACACTTTGGTTGATGGGCATGGTAACTTCGGTTCACTCGACGGCGATAGTGCGGCGGCTTACAGATACACGGAAGCGCGGTTGACGAAGATCTCGATGGAGATGGTGTCAGACATTAATAAAGACACCGTTGATTTCAAGCCTAACTTTGATGATCACGAAAGCGAGCCCGTGGTGCTTCCAGCGAAGTTCCCAAATTTACTTGTCAACGGGTCGACTGGTATAGCGGTCGGTATGGCAACAAACATTCCACCTCACAACCTCGCCGAAGTCATTGATGGCGTCAAATACGTAATTGACAATCCTGACTGTTCCATCGACGATATCATGCAGTTTATTTCTGGACCAGACTTCCCGACAGGCTGTACTATTTTGGGTCGTTCGGGTATCCGCGACGCGTATCGGACTGGACGCGGCCGCATTGTAGTGCGTTCCGAGGCGACGATTGAGCCGTTTAAGAACAACCGCCAAAGAATCATTGTGACTGAAATTCCTTACCAAGTGAATAAAGCACGCCTCATCGAGAAGATTGTGGATCTCGTAAAGGAAAAGAAAGTGGACGGCATTTCCGACTTGCGGGATGAGTCAGGCAGAAAAGAGCCTGTCCGAATCGTCATTGAGCTGCGCAACAACGCAAACGCGAATGTTGTGCTCAACCAACTTTATAAGCACACGCAGTTGCAAGATTCGTTCAACGTCAACATGGTCGTAATTGTGCAAGGTAAGGACAAGAAGTATGAGTCCCAACTGATCAACATTCGCCAGGCGATTGACCATTATGTGGCGCATCAGAAAGAAGTCTTGATTCGTAGAACCAAGTTTGAACTCCGCAAAGCGGAAGAACGTGCGCATATTTTAGAAGGTTTGCGCATTGCAATAGACCACTTGGACGAAGTCATCCGCATCATTCGTTCGTCGAAAAATGAAGACGTTGCGAAGGAAGGCTTAATCGAACGCTTTTCGCTTTCTGACAAGCAGGCGCAGGCCATTGTCGACATGAGACTGGGTCGTCTGACTGGCTTAGAGCGCGAGAAGCTCGAAAACGAGTACAATGAACTGCAATCCAAAATTGCCTATTATAATGAAATCCTCGCAAACGATTCCGTACAGTATTCCATCATCAAAGAGGAACTGACTGTGGTTCGCAACAAATTCGCTGACCCGCGCCGCACAAGAATTGAGGCGGACATGGATGACATTATGGATGAAGATTTGATCAAAGAAGAGGATAATGTCATTACGTTGACGCATCGCGGCTACATCAAACGCCTACCAGTCGACACCTATCGAAGCCAACATCGCGGAGGCAAAGGGGTGACGGGGTTGACCACGCGCGAAGAGGACTTTGTCGAGACGCTGTTTATCACGTCGACACACAGTCACATCTTGTTCTTTACGAATAAGGGCAAAGTGTTCCGCCTGAAGGGCTATGAACTGCCAGAGGCGAGTCGTGTTGCCAAAGGCACGGCGATTGTGAACTTGTTACAGTTGGATGGCGACGAGAAGATTTCGGCGATGTTCCCAGTGAGAGAATTCACCGAAGGCCAGTTTATCACGATGGGGACGGTGCAGGGCAACATTAAGAAAACCGCACTCATGCAATACGCAAACATCCGCAAGGGCGGCTTGATTGCGGTGACGTTGCGCGAGGGCGATGAACTGATGTCTGTCAAACTGACGGACGGGCTCAACGATATCATCATGGCGACGCGCCAGGGGCAGGCGATTTTGTTCAACGAACAAGACGTACGTGCGACAGGGCGTGGCTCGATGGGCGTCATTGGGATTCGTCTGCGCGACGGGGACGAGTTGGTCGGCATGGAAACTTGCACGAACTGTCAATATGTGTTGAATGTAACCGAAAGAGGCTTCGGCAAACGCACCGAGGTGGATGAATATCGCAACCAGACCCGTGCCGGAAAAGGCGTGTTGACCTATCGTGTGACCGAGAAGACTGGTCCACTGGTCGGCATGGAAATTGTGGACGAAGATGGCGATGTGCTGCTCATTAATTCCGACGGATCCATTATCCGTATGCATGTGGACGAAATCAGCATCTTGGGGCGTGCGACACAGGGCGTAACCTTGATGCGCATGAGCGATGACGTGCAGGTTGTCAGCACCGCGAAGGCGGAACGGTATGATGAGGCAGAGGAACCTGAGGTGCTCGAGGAACTTGAGGCGCAAGAGGGCGTGGAAAGCCCAGAAAGCGCTGCAACCTCGGAGAGTCCAGAAGACGCAGAATAGAGAAATCGCATAATATTACAATAATCATAGCAAAATTTTACTGTACAACCTCGCTTTGTTGTAGTAAACTTATTGTATGGATTTTTATACAATAAGGTCCAGACTTAAAACAAATAGAGGAGAGTTTTTATGAAAAGCAAAAAGATTTTAGCATTGGTAGTATTCATCGCAGTGGCATTGATGGTTGTTCAACCATACACAATTTTTCAGAACAAGGTACTGACATTTCCGGGTACGGTTATTGTTTCGAGTGCCTCGACATCTGGTGTTTCGATTAGTAAGACAGCAGCGACTTTGAAAGTAGGCCTCACATTACAATTAACAGCGACAGTTAAGCCTGCGGACGCCACGGATAAGACGGTGAAATGGACGACCAGCAACGCAAAGGTTGCAACAGTTACGTCAGCAGGAAAAGTGACTGCAAAAGGAAAGGGCAGCGCAAAAATCACGGTTACTACTACGTCAGGTTCTTATAAAGCCAGTTGTACGGTAACGGTTGTACAACCTGTGACGTCTGTCAAACTCAATAAAGCGACTGCATCTATTTTAAAAGGTAAGACTTTAAAATTGTTGGCAACCGTGTTGCCAACAACGGCAAGCAATAAAAAGGTGACGTGGAAATCTTCGAGTACTGCGATTGCGACGGTCAACACGACGGGTACCGTCACGGCGAAGAAAAAAGGCATCGCTACGATTACTGTAACTACAGTAGACGGTAAAAAGACTGCAAAGTGCAAAGTCACCGTAAAATAACAGATTGATTTCAAAGCAATTAATTGAAAATTGGAGGAGTGCGGTATGAGAGTAAAGGCATTGGTAGTGTCAGTTGTATTTGTTTTAACCTTTTTTTCGGGAATTGTGAAGTTGCCAGTGAAAGATCCATTTGTAATTGACGTTTTGGCAGGTGCATCTCAAGTGCAGACACAAGCAGGGTTTGAAACGCAGTGTAGTGCTGCAAGTGCAAACAAGTATATCCAAGTGACCACGAATTTGACAGTCAATAAAAATGTAACCATTGTGAAATCAAATGCTACAACTTCGACGCGCGTACTAGCAACAACTTTGGCGGAAAGTGGCGCACCACAATTTACACTCACGATTCCGTTACTCACATTAAACTATGCAACCAACATTGAGAGCGCAAGAGTTGTAGGAAATGTATATGTAACAGTCGTTGGATGCAAACTGACATACGGAATTATTACCGGCAATGTATATTTTGCGACCCAAGCGATAAAAGATAGTTTTACAAAGGATGGGAATAGTTCGATTTCTGGTACGCAAACCGTTGGTGATCCAAATGCGACGCCATCCCCGACCCCGTCCGCAACACCAGTCCCAACCGCAACTCCAATTCCAACCGCAACCCCAATACCAACCCCAACCCCAACACCGACACCAGTCCCAACCCCAACCCCAATACCTACAGCGACGCCAGTACCTACACCAACGCCTGTCCCGACTCCAACACCTACACCAACTCCAGTACTAACCCCGACACCGACGCCACCGACGTCTACTGCTATTCCGATTACAAGTATTACAATGAATAAAACATCTTCGACCATCAAAGTTGCACAAATTCTTCAGCTTTCTGCATTGGTCCTACCAGCAAATGCAACATATAAAGTGTTGGTATGGAAATCAAGCAACATTACGGTTGCTACGGTTTCTACAACTGGCAAAGTGACAGCAAAAGGACCTGGTGTGGCAGTCATTACAGCAAGTGGGACTGGGCTCAATGCCAAGAAAGCCACTTGCAAGATTACCGTGGTGCAACCAGTAAAAAGCGTAAAACTCAATAAGACAACATTAACATTATTAAAAGGGAAGTCTTCAAAGCTCATCGCAACGATTACGCCTGCAAACGCCAGCAATAAAAAGGTAACCTGGAAATCATCAAACACCAAAATTGCGACGGTTACTTCTGCGGGCATCGTGAAAGGCATCAAAAAGGGAATTGCATATGTGACCGTGACGACCGTTGATGGCAAGAAGACCGCGAAGTGTAAAATAACAATAAAATAATATTTAGTTATTAAGTATGGAGGAGTTTTTATGAAAATGAAGGCGCTCATCGTGTCTTTCGTGGTACTGTTTACCTATTTTTTCGGATTCGCAGCATTTCAGAAAAGAGATCCGTTTGCCATTGACGCGTTAGCAGGCGCGTCGATCACGACAGACTAAGCAACATTTGAGTATCAGTGCAGTGCGGCGGGCTTAAAAAAGTACATTCTGGTTGCGAATAATTTTACTGTGACCAAAAACATTTCGGTCGAAAAAATTCCATCTCAAACGGAACGCCTATTAGGAATCACCACCGCAGAGGCAGGAACACCGAATTACATTGTCACCATCCCGTTACTCACGTTAAACGTGAAGACGTCCATTGAATATGGCCGTATTATCGGCAATATCTATGTCAATGCTTCCAATTGCTATTTCTTAAACCTAACAGTGACGGGTAACGTTTATTTTGCGACGCAAGCAATCAAAGATACCTTTGTGCGTTCAGGCGGTTCTATATCTGGTACGCAAACGGTAGGCAATCCGAATGCAACGCCAACCCCAACTCCGACGCCAACTCCGACACCTACTCCAACTCCGACACCTACTCCAACCCCGACGCCAACGCCGACACCGACGCCGACCCCAACACCGACGCCAACGCCGACACCGACGCCGACACCGACGCCAACACCGACTCCTACGCCGATGCCAACGCCGACCCCAACCC
>JBAXOJ010000055.1:0-13770 GCA_037133315.1 Clostridia bacterium | reverse complement strand
CTCGACCTCTAGCGTGACAGGCTAGCGTTCTAACCAACTGAACTACCAGGCCAAATATTGGTGACCCATAGGGGAATCGAACCCCTGTATCCGCCGTGAGAGGGCGATGTCTTAACCGCTTGACCAATGGGCCATACATTCTTTGCTGCCGTAAAGACAGCAAAGGTTATTATAGATATCTATTGATGCGTTGTCAACTGCAAAAAATCGTATTCTCGCGATCTTTACCTACACCAATCATTCCAAGCCGGACGCCAATAAGCGATTCAATCCTTTTGAGATAGATTTTCGCGTTTTCTGGGAGTGCCTCGAATGTCTTGCATTGTGAGAGATCTTCCGACCAAGTGTCGAACTCTTCATAAATTGGCTCACAAGTAGCAAGTTCCTTCAAACTAGCTGGGAAGTAATTGATGCGTTGACCATCTTTCAAATAGGCGACACAAAGTTTGATCTTGTCTAGTTTGCCAATGGTATCGACGTGATTGATCGCAAGAGCAGTGAGCCCGTTGATTTTTGCAGCATACTTCATCATGACGAGATCCAGCCAACCACATCTGCGCGGTCTGCCTGTTGTTGTGCCGTATTCGAACCCGAGTTCCCGAATGGTATCGCCAATCGCATTGTTTTGTTCCGTTGGAAACGGACCCGTTCCGACGCGAGAGGTATAGGCCTTGAACACGCCAAACACTTCATCTATAAATTTCGGACCAATCCCCGCACCCGTGCAAACACCGCCCGCAATCGGGTTGGAAGAAGTCACAAATGGATACGTTCCAAAATCTAAATCCAAGAAAGTTGCTTGCGCCCCTTCAAATAGAATCTCCTTATTATCTTCGAGCGCCTGGTGCAAAATAGCATTAATATCACAGACGCGACTTCTCAATAAATCGGCGTAACCGTTATATTCTTGAATGATTTCTTCCGCATCATGCGGAACGCCACCGTACACTTTCTCAATTAACAGGTTCTTAATTTTGAGATTATCCATTACTTTCGTTTGGAATAATTCTTTGTCGATGAAATCGCCAACGCGAATGCCGCACCGTTCCGTCTTATCGGAATAACAAGGTCCAATACCCCTTTTGGTGGTACCAAGTCCGTCCGCACCGCGAAATTCTTCTTGTAGTGCGTCAATGGTAATGTGATATGGCATAATTACGTGGGCTCTATCGCTGATTAATAGATTCTCCGTGGAAACGCCTTTCTCCTCTAATTCTTTCAGTTCTTGCAATAGAACCTTTGGGTCAACAACAACGCCGTTTCCAATAATACAAACGGTTCCCTTGTGAAGAATACCTGATGGCACGAGATGCAGTGCGTGTTTTACGCCATCCGCAACAATCGTATGACCTGCGTTATTTCCACCCGAAAAACGGACCACGAAATCTGCGTTACATGCTAAAATATCAATATACTTCCCTTTGCCTTCGTCGCCCCACTGTGTACCAACTACAACTTTAACTGACATGGTTTTGCCCCCTATTCATTCAAGTAGCCTTATCCGATTGGAATCAGACAAGGCCACATAAATCATCCTACGAAAAACATCTATGCTTGCGCCTGATTATTTGCCAAAAATTCATTGATTTCGAGAATCAATTGATCTGCATTAATACCATGTGCATAACAAGCATCTTCAATGCTTTCTCCTGAAGCGGAAGGACACCCCAAACAGTGCATGCCACTACGCATAAAAACTTCAGCTGTGCCGCGATTCATTTTTAATACATCCATAATTGTCATATCTTTTGTTACAACCATAAATCATCCCTCCAACTTTTTTGAATAAATCAACAAAATCATTATACTCTATTCATTTCAGTTTTTCAAACTTATTTCTGCCTATTTCATACAGATTTTTACCATGCGCATCAAGGACAACAATTGCAGGAAAATCCTTTACAACTAATTTCCGAAGCGCCTCAGGCCCGAGCTCTTCAAACGCGATGATTTCTTGAGAAACGATAGATTTTGATAGGAGTGCGCCCGCCCCACCCGTACATCCAAAATACACAGCGCCGAAATCCAAGATAGATTTTTTTACTGCAGCACTACGTTCTCCTTTGCCAATCATTCCAAGCAAACCCATTTCGATTAATTTTGGAGCGTAGGCATCCATTCGTCCACTTGTCGTGGGACCAGCGGAACCTATGATTTGTCCAGGCTTTTCCGGACATGGTCCAACATAGTAAACAACTTGATTTCGTACATCAAATGGAAGTTCTTTCCCCTCCTCCAAAAGCGCAATCATTTTCTTATGCGCCGCATCGCGCGCGGCAAAGATGGTACCACTAATGGACACAATATCCCCGGCATTGAGATGCGATAGCGTTTCTCGATTCAGTGGTGTGGTTAATTCAATTTTCATAGAACCACCTCCATGTGTCGTGTTACGTGACAACTCAAGTTGACAGCAACGGGCAAACCAGCGATATGAGTCGGGTAAACTTCAACATTGACCCCCAAACTCGTGATATTTCCGCCTAGTCCTCCAGGGCCTATACCAAGTTCGTTTATTTTCACTAACAACGTTTTCTCAAGCTCAGCGATGTGTGGCAGATTGCTGGTTTCGTTAAGCGGACGCAACAAAGATTTCTTTGCAAGGAGGGCTGCCTTTTCCATCGTTCCACCAATCCCTACTCCAACTACAATCGGCGGGCATGGATTCGGACCCGCTTTACTCACTGTTTCTAATACAAAGACTATGACACCGTCTACGCCATCGGATGGTTTTAACATTTTTAAAGCGCTCATGTTTTCACTCCCAAATCCCTTCGGTGCAATTGAAATCTTCAGTCGGTCGCCCGAAACGATTTCGTAATGGATGATTGCAGGTGTATTGTCACCCGTATTGCAACGCAACAAAGGATCAGAAACAACGGACTTACGCAGAAACCCTTCTTCATACCCTCGTCGAACGCCCTCATTGATTGCCTCTTCAAGATTACCATCGACATAAACTTCTTGGCCAATTTCAATAAAGCAAATCACCATTCCTGTATCCTGGCAAATTGGAATCATTTCATTCTCTGCGATAGTCGCATTCTCGATGAGTTGACTCAGAATTTCTTTTCCCGTGTCCGACTCTTCGATGGTTATACCAGTGATAATAGCGCCAGTCACGTCATGGTTCAAACAGCAATTTGCTTGAATGCACATGTCGCGCACGGTCTCAATAATATCGACAACATTAATTTTCCTCATATTTTCCTCCTAGTAAACATTCTACTACTATATTTTTATATTATTATTCACATATTAGCAATATGAAAATGAAAAGAAATATGCAATAATAGTGTTAAATCACGTTTGGAGGTCATATTATGCAAAAAAACAACAAGTTTTATTCCATTATACGCTATTCCATTATGGTAATCGTTTTGGGTTATGTTTCGTTACAACTCTTTATTGATGTTTTATTTGGAAGAGTTTTTCCTTCCTTAAAAAACATCGGGCCCCTGAGTCTCATCGAAGCGTTACTGGCCTATTTCACAAAAAATCAAATACTTCCATTAGAAAAGTTCACGCCAGTTTTCTGGAACATCTCCTTATCCTTTGTCATTTTCTTCATCCTATTTACTTTCTTATTTAACCGTTTCTTTTGCGGCGTCATTTGTCCACTCGGGACCGTGCAGGAATTATTCGGCAACGCCGGTCGTTTGCTTGCGAAAAAACTGTTCAAAAAGGAACGACTACTTACATTGCCTAGTTGGCTGGATAAGTTTTTGCGTGGGTTCAAATATTTATTACTTGCTTTTGTGCTGATTCCAGCACTTCTTTTCGGGACAGACATGATCTTCAGTTCTCTGTTTGGAATCACTTGGTTTACATTTATCAATCCTTGGCTTGCATTTAAGAATCTTTTCCATTTTGATCTTCTGACCACATCGCTTCTTGTTGCATCGATTTCTTTGATCGTAGTTCTCATCGGATCATTTTTTGTGGAACGTTTTTATTGTAAATATATTTGCCCTTCAGGTGCTCTCATATCTCTCATTGCTAAACTCAGCCCAAACAAAATGAAAGTCGTAAATAATGAAGGCCTTGAAGACAACCATGTTTGTCCGATGAACATCCCTGTGTTCAACCAAGAATCGGTGACTTCTGCGGAATGTATCGCTTGTCAGAAATGTGCTATGAAAGATCAAACCCAGGACACCGTGGTCAAATTCAGCTTTTTCGGAAAAAAAATCAAACCAGACAACCTCATTCTATTTGCTACAGCGGTGTTCTTTGCAGGAATCATTTTAATTCAATTTCTAGGATATCAAGCTGCTGTTACACCTAAAACTACGCTTACAAACATCAATGAAATCATCTTCATCAATCAGTATCCCAATATAAAAACTGAAACTTTCGATACCGATATCACCTTAGCAACATTAGCGGACGATGCTAAGATGACCGTCAAGGCCTATAGCAAAGCAAACAAACTGCCTGCGAATATGAACCCCTCTTCCACTTTGATCGAACTATCCGATGAATGGGAAAAACTTTCGATAAAAGAATTTCTCATGATTCCATATATAGAAGATACGTTTATGACGAAATACACCAAGAAACTCACGTTAAAAGAAATGCTCCGAAATTATGGTGTTTCAGAGACATTTGATACGTCTCTGACCGTTTCAAAATTAATTGATCAATCTTCTCTCTCCTCGGTTGTTCTGAGTTACGGCGCCATTTATAGTGCGCAATATGGTCTTTATACTTTAGAGGATTTTTTAATTGAATTATCCAATCAGAAGATTGATGTGACCAAGCGCTACGGGCTCGTAAAAAAGAAACTGAACGAATATTTGTATACCAATTTTATTCACACGATAGAAGATGAAACGGGTGTAAAGGATTTAGTCAAAACACCTGACTTTGTTGACTTCAAAAATCAAGTTAGAGAGAAGATTGATTTACTGACACGCAACAATAAAATCTTGGTTGCAAAACAGAATGCACGCTATGATTCCACCTTTGAAAAGGCATTTTTTGAGAAAAAACTCGAAAAATAGCGAAAAAACACTGATTTCAGTGCTTTTTTGCGTTGAAACTATTGACTTGTATTTTTTTTCATTATAGAATTAAGAAAATTCAAATTCAGGAGGTTATTTTATGAACAAGACAGAACTCATTACTGCACTAGCAGGAAAATCAGGACTTAGCAAAAAAGACAGTGAAAGCGCATTGAACGCAATGGTTGACACAGTTGAAGAAACACTCAAAAAGGGTGAAAAAGTTGTTCTTGTTGGTTTTGGCACTTTTGAAGTTAGAAAAAGAGCTGCAAGAAAAGGCCGCAACCCACAGACAAAGCAAGAAATCCAAATCAAGGCTTCTATTGCTCCAGTCTTCAAAGCAGGCAAAGCATTTAAAGACGCAGTCAACGGCAAATAATTTTACATTAATAAAAAAGACGGTAGCGATACCGTCTTTTTTTATGTTCAGAAATCATCAAGACTCAGGTCTTTTTCTTTTTGGTGGTGGGCCGAAAAATTGATAATAGTTACATTGGATTCTCCCATTAAAAAGTTTACGTTTCTTATTCGCAGGTTTTCCATAAAATTTTTCAAAATTCATATGAGATGAAATCACATAAACTGACCAGGTATCAAGTTTCGCAAAGGCCTTCCCCATCTGAACATATAATTCCTCTGCTTCTTCTAACTCATTCATACGCGTCCCATAGGGTGGATTTGTAATAATAAATCCATATTTCTCTTTCGAACTGATGTCTTTCAAATCCATCTTTTGAAAATGAATCAAATGGTCCACGCCAGCCTCTTCTGCATGATGCCTTGCGAGTGAAATGGCCTTATCCGAACAATCCGTGCCGATGATTTTGATTTCACGGTCTTGGATAATTTGTGAAAAAGCCTGTTCACGTTCTGTCTTCCATACGGATTCAGGTATGTTGGGCCATTCTTGAGAGGCGAATTTGCGACTTAAGCCAGGCGCGATATTTGCCGAAATCATGGCCGCTTCAATCGGAATGGTACCACTGCCGCAAAGCGGGTCATGCAAGACGCGATCCCAGTTCCAGTAACTGATGTTGAGCAATGCGCTCGCTAATGTCTCTTTGATTGGTGCCGGGCCAGCCGCAACACGATAGCCACGCTTATGAAGCCCTGGTCCACTGGTATCAATCGTCAACGTCGCAACGTCTTTCAAGAGACCAACTTCAATCGTATACTGTGGCCCATCTTCCTCAAACCAGTCAATGTGATAGACCGATTTTAAACGTTCCACGATGGCTTTTTTAACAATCGCTTGACAGTCAGAGATGCTAAATAAATCTGAGTTGATTGACTTTCCGTTCACAGGAAAACACGCATTTTTTGGCAACCATTCTTCCCAAGGCAACGCTTTGGTCTGCTCAAATAGCTGGTCAAATGTATATGCTTCAAATTGCCCGACAGAAACTAAAATCCGTTCCGCTGTCCGCAACCAAAGATTTGCTCTACAAAGCCCTGCTTCATCCGTCTCAAATGTGACTCGACCGTTTTCTACGACGAGATTGTCGAAACCTAAATTTCTTAGTTCATCCGCTGTCAATCCTTCAATTCCAAATGCAGCAGTAGCAATCAACTTCAAAAAAATCACTTCCTTTTCTCTACCTTAATATAATCGCACAAAACCCCTTAGAATTGCAATGACAAAATAATAATAACGGTGTATAATAATATTGTTATAAAATTCGCAATATATTTATAAACAAATAAAAGGAACAAGACTATTATATCTTTGAAACGAATTCAATCTTCAAATTGGTGGCGAAACGATGCGAGTGATTTCTGACATAAATGTACCGAAGCAGTTAATCAATTGTGCAGACAATTATGCATCTGCAACCTTGTTTCCTTGTTCTGTCATTGATTCTTCTGGTAATACCATATATTCCACTCCTGATTTTCATAAAACTTGTTTTTGTGATAAAGTTGGGCTCAATTGCAATCAAACAATCTCATGTGAACGTGCGCATCAATACGGAAGCTTTCAATCGTTTCGTTTTGCTGGAAAATACGTCTATTTCTGCCCACTTGGTCTTGTTCACTGGACATCTGCTTACTTGACCGACGATGACCGTATGTTCGCAATTCTGTGTGGTCCTGTTCAACTCGTTGAACCAGACGAATTTATTTTAAGCGATTTTTTAATCAAACACGGCATTGATGACACACTGCAAGAAAAACTATTATTAGATGCAAAGGACATTCCAATTGTTTCTTCTGAACGACTCGATTCCTTATCTGACATTTTAATGGCTTCCGTAATCTATTTTGGTGGTCGCGATTTAAAAGATATTCAAGAAGGCAAAAAATCACAAGCCCAACAATCCGATATCTGGTCTTATGTCTCCGGTATGAAGTTCATTTGGGATGACGACGCGTCCCTCTCCTACCCAATTGAAAAGGAAAAGGAGCTCCTAAAACTCATTGCAGCAGGGAACGTTCCTCAAGCAAAAGAAATTTTAAATGAAATCCTAGGGTCTATTTTCTTTACAACTGGAGACTTTCAAGACATCAAGTCGCGCGTTTTTGAACTCGTCGTACTGCTCTCACGCGCAGCGATGGAAGCAGGCGCAGAAATCGAAGAGATTTTTGGGCTGGAACAATCCTTTTTGGACCAATTACAAAAAATTAATACAATTGATGATTTGACCGTTTGGCTTTCGAGTACCTTAGAGCGATTCAATAAAAGCATTTTTGCGCTCACTGACGTGAAACATTCTGACATTATTTATAAGGTAATTAATTATGTCAAGAAGAATTATATGCATCGAATCACATTGAATGATGTTTCTGCGTTAGTGAATTTGAGCCCAACCTATTTCAGCCGTATTTTCAAATCTGAAATGAACGAGAGTTTCATCACTTGGCTCAACCATTATCGCGTTGAAAAAAGCAAGAAACTTCTCCTTGACGGATCTGCTTCGTTAATCGATATCGCTGGTCTTGCAGGGTTCGAGGATCAAAGTTATTTTAATAAGGTATTTAAGAAACATACCGGCGTGACACCCGGAAGATTTAAAGAATCAAGGGGAAGGGTTTCCCTTTCCATGATCAATATAATTTAGGAGGAATTGCAATGAGTCGTTTAAACGAAATTTCAGAGAATTTGCAACGCGGTAAGGCAAAGGTCGTAGTAGAGTTGGTACAAGCTGAATTAGACGCAGGTACGAGCGCAAAAGACATTCTCGAGCAGGGTTTGCTCGCAGGAATGGGAATCATCGGTGACAAATTTAGAAACAACGAGGTGTATGTGCCTGACGTTTTAGTTGCAGCACGTGCTATGAATGCAGGCGCCCTTTTATTGAAGCCATACTTGGCAGATGCTGGCGTAAAAGCTTCCGGTAAGGTAGTGTTAGGAACCGTAAAAGGAGACTTGCATGATATCGGCAAAAATCTTGTCAAAATGATGATGGAAGGCAAAGGACTCGAAGTGGTTGATCTAGGAGTTGATGTATCTGCAGACATGTTTGTTGCTGCTGCAAAAGAACACAATGCGCAGATTATTGCTTGCTCTGCCCTGCTCACTACCACAATGGAACAAATGAAAAACGTTGTCATCGAAGCAAAAAATTCTGGACTACGTGATTCCGTCACCATTATGATCGGCGGCGCACCAATTACTGACTCTTACTGCAAGTCAATCGGCGCTGACATTTATACATCTGATGCTGCTTCTGCTGCGGATGCTGCTTTAGCCGTTTGCTTGAAAACAAATGGATAACCTGTATCCCTATATTAATGTCTTTTCCATGATCTTGTTTGGTCTTTGGGGTAGTTATCGCTATATACAAAGCGTGATGCCTGCCCATTTTGAAAAGACAGTAGGATCAATTGCTTATGACATCTGTACAAAAAAGAGAGGAAAGGCCCGGTTTCTACTGAGCCTTTCTACTCTTAGTTTTGTCATATATACCGTGATTCCAATTCCAAGCTGGCCTTTCAATGCGCTTTTAATGCAATCATTTCTTCTCACAACGATTATCGCGTTCGTGATTTTGGTTCCTGCAATTCTCGTTTTTTTTCTTGGGAGAAAAGCGCTAGGCAAAGAAAGTGAATCTCCAAAGAGTTTTCGTAAGGTCGTCGATTTTGGGATTTATTCGAAAATCAGGCATCCACAATTGCTTGGAGAGATTTTACTGCTCTATTTTTTTGCAGTCCTCTTCAATTCGATTTTCTTGGTGGCTTGGACAACTTTGTTTTGGGTCCCAATGTATCTTGCGTGGTGTCATTTCGAGGAAAAAGATTTATTGTTGCGTTATGGCGACGACTACGCAAACTATTTGACTAGAACCAAAAAACTCATTCCATTTATCTTTTAGACGATGCGGTTTCGTTGCTCCCCCTGAAAATAGGCGGTGACGTTCCTACAAACTTCATCAACCAGTCGAGTCCTGGCTTCTATGCTTGCCCATGCGATATGCGGGGTGATGAATAGTTTGTCAGGATTCTTTATGTGCAACAAAGGATTGTCTGCCAAGATTGGTTCGTTGACAAGTACGTCCAAGGCGGCAGCCGCAATCTCCTCTTGATCCAACGCTTGTGCTAGTGCACTTTCATCGACGATACCGCCCCTCCCCATATTAATGAGGATTGCTGACGGTTTCATCATCTGCAATTCCGTTGCTCCGATTAGACCTTTTGTGACCGCGTTGAGCGGCGCGTGGATGGACACAATATCCGATGTGCGCAACAACGATTCCAAGGAAAGGCTTTCGTAGTCTGCGCATGTGTTTTGACCTGAGGTCGAAAAGTATTTGACTTGACAGCCAAATGCTTCGGCTTTTTTTGCAACAGACTTCCCTATCAATCCAAGTCCGATGATGCCCCATTGTTTGCCAGCGATTTCATGCCAAGGTCCGTGGAAATGCCAATAGGTATCCGATTTAACATAGTCCCCCGACTTGACGTAGGCATCGTAATATCGCAATGTGGATGCGAGATAAAACAGGCAGGAAAACGTATGCTGTGCCACGCTTTCTGTCGAATATCCGGCAACGTTCGCGACAGCGATATCATGCTCTTTACAATAATTCAAATCCACATTATTATAGCCCGTCGCCAAAAGTGCGATAAGTTTTAAATTCTTCGCAAACGGCAAGTTCGTCGCATCGAGAACGACTTTGTTTGTGATGATCACTTCTGCATCGTGGATGCGCGCAATCACCTCGTCTGCCTGCGTCAATTGATATTCGGCAATCGACCCAAGTGCGCCAAACACGGACGTATCGATGTCATCCCCAAGGGTTTTCGAATCCAATATCACAATATTTGTCACGTGCAACCTCTCCATTCGTGTGTTAAAATGTAAATTGATTATAGCATAAAGGATGTGTTTTGTTTATGGTTGTGGGAATGATTTTGGCAGCGGGCGTTGGGAAACGATTTGGCGGGGATAAACCGAAGCAGTTTTTTCTGATCAATAAAAAGCCCGTGCTCTATTATATTTTGAAATCTTTTGTGGATGCCAACTGTTTTGACCACATCATTCTTGTGCTCAGCAATCCATACTTTTCGCGCGGACAAGCAATCATTGACCAGTTTCCAGCGATGCGCGGCAAAATACACATTTGTGAAGGCGGCCCCACCCGTCAGGACTCCGTCTATCAGGGTACGCTAAAAGCAGTGGCACTGCATCACGGCAAAGCCGAAAACATCAAGATCATCAGCCATTGTGGTGCACGCCCCGCGATTCCTGTCTCAATCATTCTTGAGAATCTAGCGAAGCTAACGCCTGGGCGTTGCGTAAACACGGTGCATCGCGTATTTGATACATTAATTTATGAGACTTCGCCAAAGAAATATGACTTCATTGATCGCGAAAAAACGTTCGCCGTACTCACTCCACAGTCCTTTTATGCGCAAGATTATATCACGGCATATGAAGCAGCGAAGGAACCCATTGCACAATACACCTGTGTGTGCTCTGTAATGACCGCATACGGCTTTCCAATGGATTTGGTGGGCTCCGTGTATCCAATCAAAAAAATCACCTTAAAATCGGATATCAACGTCGTCAAGCGTGATTTGAAAGATCTCGATGAGTGAATGTTTTGCGTCCTTCGCTGTAATCGGCAACAATTTGACCGTGTCCATATAGTTTATATTTATAAATTAACAATCCCTCTAACCCAACAGGCCCGCGCGCATGAATCTTCGCCGTGCTAATGCCCACTTCGGCGCCAAATCCGTAACGGAATCCATCACTAAAGCGGGTGGAACAATTCAAAAACACATTGGCCGAATCCACTTGATTCATAAACACCTCTGCCCTGTTGTTGTCATGTGTAATAATAGCATCGGTATGTCCTGAGCCATATTGGTTGATATGATGAATGGCCTCGTGGAAGTCCTTCACCACCTTGATTGAAATCTCATAATCCAGGTATTCGGTTATATAGGAATCAGACGTTGCTGGTTCGACCGCGATAATCTTCTGCGTCAATTCACAACCGTACATGATGACATGTTTCTCCGAAAAAGCCTCATGAATCATTGGCAGAAAGGCTTTCGCGATTTTCTCGTCCACCAAAAGCGTTTCAGTCGCGTTACAAACAGCAACATACTGTGTCTTTGCGTCCACCACAATCTGCGTCGCCATCTCCAAATTCGCAAACTTATCGACAAAGCAGTGACAAATGCCGTCTGCATGCCCCATCACCGGAATTTTTGTATGGTTCATAATGTATTTTACAAATTCGTTGGAACCCCTAGGGATGAGTAAATCAATCGAGTCTTCACACGAAAGCAGTTCCTGGACATCTTGCCGCGTCTCCAGAAGGTGCATCCAACGCTCTGGAATCTCTTCACCGATGGAAGCCTCATAAATAATCTTCGCCAGGATTTTATTCGTTTCTAAAGCTTCGGAACCACCCTTTAACAACGCAGCGTTGCCACTCTTCAGGCACAAGGTTGCAATTTGGACCAGTGCATCCGGACGGGATTCGAAAATCACGCCGATGACACCAATGGGACAACTCACCTGATGAAGAATGAGCCCCTCGTCGAGTTCGGTGACTTTCAGTTGTTTTCCAACCGGTTCATCTAAAGAAATAAGGCTTTCCAAGCCACTGAGCGTCTCTTTTAATTTTGCGTCATCAAATCGCAAACGCTTCAAATTTGGCGCAGACAACCCCTCTGTCTCAGCGTTTTGCAAGTCGCGAAAATTTGCTTGAAAGATTTCATTCTTATAGCGTGCGAGATCCCGCGCAATCGCCTTGAGTGCATTATTTTTCGTCTCTCCTGAGACGGTCGACAGAGCGATTGAAGCTTGTTTTGCGACTAACGCGTATTCTTTGATATTCATAAAAACGCCACCTTTCTGAAAGAATTTTAGCATATTAATTGCTTATCTACAAACAATTTTGTATAATTAACAAAAACATTTTGGAGGCAATTATGATTTACGAAACAATCAAATTATGGGACAATCAAGATTTTTACAAACCGGAACCTGGAGCATTTGAGCCGTTTATGACGGTTTATTCGATTTCAAATATGACGGAAGTCAACCCTAATCAGAAAAGACCTGCCATCCTCATCCTACCAGGTGGCGGTTACAATATGGTTTCGCAACGTGAGTCTGAGCCGATTATGACTCAATTTTTGTCGCAAGGATACACGGTCGCGATTTTAAAATATAGTGTAAACCCCGCCAAATATCCGACCCAACTTTTAGAAGTCTCACGAGCCATGTGGCTTTTGCGTGCGGAAAGTGAAAAGTATCAAGTTGACGTGGACAAAATTGCAGTCATCGGCTTTTCCGCTGGAGGACACTTGTCTGCCCATCTTGGTGTCTCTTGGAATAAGGCGTTCATTTCTGAAACAATCGGCATGCCCGCTGGCATGAATCAGCCAAACGCCCTCATCCTTTCCTATGCCGTCATTTCTTCGAAGTTTTTTCCACACAAAGGCTCTTTTAATTCTCTACTTGGAGAAGACGCAACGGATGCACAATTAGATGAGGTTTCATGCGAATTGCACGTTGGTCCGCACACACCACCGACCTTCCTTTGGCATTCAGCTGACGACAATTGTGTGCCCGTCGAAAACACCTTGCGCTTCGCGTTGGCGCTTTCGGCAAATGACATTCCATTTGAAGTCCATATCTACCCCGAAGGCCAGCATGGACTATCCATCGGTACAAATGATGTTGGCTCGCCAAACGAGCACTGTGCCGCTTGGATTCCTGCGTGTCAAAAGTGGACGAACACCACCTTACAGAATAAGCAGTATTAATTCCCTTTAAGACAGTTCGTAACCATCCTGTCTCTAAACAAAACTAAGGAGTATTATCATGAAAAAACTACCTATTAAAACCCTGTCAACTGGAGCTATGATTGCCGCCCTGTATTTTGTGCTAGCAATCGTATTTATGCCAATTAGCTTTGGACCGTTGCAATTTCGCGTGTCCGAAGCACTTACCATCTTGCCGATGTTTACGCCTGCTGCGATTCCAGGGCTCTTTCTTGGGTGCCTGCTCGCAAACATCTTCGGTTCTGGCAATGTCTTCGATATCATTTTCGGCTCCCTCACGACACTTGCAGCGGCTCTTTTGACGAGACAGCTAAAAGGCAACATCTGGCTTGCGATGTTGCCTCCTATCATTTTTAATGGTCTCTCTGTCGGCTATATTCTAGCCTTTTTGTATGCAGCGCCACTGTTGCTGACCATAGGTCAGATTACCCTTGGGCAGGCAGGCGTTCTGCTATTGCTTGGTGTGCCTCTGTATTATTTCTTAAGAGCCTCGAAAATCGAAAAGTTCTTAAAGTAG
>JBAXOJ010000054.1:0-13799 GCA_037133315.1 Clostridia bacterium | reverse complement strand
TTTCTAGGCTATACGGGATTATTATCTCACGCAAGTGTCAAAGACGGGATTATAATAAAAAGTTGACGATATAACAAACTTTTTTGTTCATTTCTTGCCGAATTCCTTCAATATTCACACTTTATTCAAAAACAACTGCAAACAGTCCTTAATTTCCTTTACAATTTCTGCTTCGCTACGCGCATTTATTTTCAGCGTGAAGTAAGGTGCATTGCTTGCGTTGACCAAAATCCGCCTCGTGTAGGCAGAGACCAGGCGCGATATAGCCTGAAAATCGAACTGGTCTGGAGCGCGGAAGAAAAAGGTCGCCGTCCCGGTTGCAAAGCTGACTTTTGAGATGCCCGCCCGCGCGGCAAACGACTTAATCAGCGCCACATCAATCAAATGCAACGCCTCCTTCGGAATATCCCCGAACCGGTCCAACAACTCGTCTCGCACGTCAAGAGCATCCTCGTCGTCGCGAATAATCGCAATTTTTCGATACAGTTCGATGCGCGTCGCCTCTGCTTCAATATATGCCGCAGGCAAAAACGCATTCAAGCTAATGTCGATCACTGTTTCTTCCGTCTTGACTTTGGTCGGAATCTTTTCGCCTTTGATTTCGCGCACCGCCTCGTCAAGCAGCTGGCAGTAGGTCTCGTACCCGACTGCTTCCATGTGCCCGTGTTGTTCTGGCCCAAGCAGATTGCCTGCTCCACGGATTTCAAGGTCGCGCATGGCGATTTTGAATCCTGCGCCAAACTCGGTGAACTCCTTGATGGCCTGGAGCCGCTTCTCTGCCTGTTCTGGCAGCACGCGGTCTTTTTTAAAGGTGATGTAAGCGTACGCCAAACGGTTGGAACGCCCCACACGACCACGAATCTGATACAGTTGCGCAAGTCCAAGCATTTCTGCGTTTTCCACAATCATCGTGTTGACGTTTGGCATGTCAATGCCGAGCTCGATAATGGTCGTACACACCAGGACGTCGAACTCTTTATTGAGGAAGCCTTGGATGACCTCTTCTAGTTCGTGTTCGTGCATCTGCCCGTGCGCGACCGCGAAACGAACCTCTGGCATCAGTTTTCGGAGTTCCTCCGCCTTCAGCTCGATACCGCGGACCCGATTCGACAGGTAAAACACCTGTCCGCTACGCGCCACCTCGCGTTGGATGGCATCTGCGATGACGCTCGGCTCGTATTCCATGACGTAGGTCTGCACGGGGTAGCGTTCTTCGGGCGGTTCTTCCAGCAGGCTGATGTCGCGAATTCCCGTCAACGACATGTGCAAGGTCCTCGGAATCGGCGTCGCCGTCAGCGTCAGCACATCGATGTCGGGGCTGAGCTCTTTGATGCGTTCTTTGTGTTTCACGCCGAAGCGCTGCTCCTCATCCACGATGAGCATCCCCCGATTTTTGTATTTGACCTCTTTGCCGAGTAGTTTGTGCGTCCCGATGAGCACATCGACGTTGCCCGCCGCCGTCTCGCGCAGAATTTTCTTGGTTTCCTTTTCCGTTCGGAACCGGCTGACCATTTCCACCGTAACCGGAAACTCCTTAAAACGCTCCACAAAGTTAGAAAAGTGTTGTTGCGCAAGCACCGTGGTCGGACACAAGTACGCCACCTGGCGCCCGTCCATGACCGCCTTAAACATCGCCCGCAACGCGACTTCCGTCTTGCCATACCCCACATCGCCGCAGAGCAGACGATCCATGGGCCGGTCGGATTCCATATTTTCTTTGATCTCTTCCACACAACGCAGCTGGTCGTCCGTTTCCTCATACGGAAACATCTCTTCGAACTGCTTTTGCCAGACCGTGTCTTTGGAGTACTGGAAGCCCTTTAGAATCTGGCGCTGCGCATACAACCGCACCAGTCCCTCCGCCAATTTCATCAACGACTCTTTGACGCGCTGCTTGATGCGCGACCACTCACCCCCACCCAGTTTGTTGAGCTTCGGCGGCCGATCGCCCGACCCGATGTATTTTTGGATGAGCTCGAGCTGACTCGTTGGAATGTAGAGGAAGCCTTCGCCGTGATATTGAATCTTCAGATAATCTTTGGTCACGTGCTCCACGGTCACTTGCTGGGTGCCGATGTACTGCCCGATGCCGTGCAAACTGTGGACGACAAAGTCCCCGATTTTCAGCTCCGTAAAGGAAGAAATCTTCGCCGCATCTTTGATGACTTTTTTTCGATTGGACCCCTTCCGGTCCGCCGCAAGGTCTTTCGCCTCGACATCCGTCAACACAGCAAAGCCGATTTCGGTGTACTCGAAACTCTTATGCAACGCGCCCATCGTGACGATCATGGTGCCCGCTTTCAAATCAGCAGGGGTCGGGGCTTCCCGAAACACACTGGGGCGTCCCTGGTCCGTATACTGCTCTGCGACCCGCTTCGCGCGACTGCGTTGCCCCGCAAGCACCAACGTGCGCGCGGCGGCGTTTGCGCCAGCTTCGCCGATGCCCATGGAACGGCACGCGATCTCCACGCCAAAGCGCGCGAAGGCTTTCTCGGTCACGAGCGTGCTCATCACGAGCGTCCTTTGCCCAAACAACCGGTCGTCGAGGTCCCTGAAATAGTGCGGCTCAAAGTCCTTTTGCAGCCGTCCTTTTTCCAGCATATTCTTACAGTCTTCATCGTATTCCAGGATGAGGTTCTCAAGGCGTTGGTGCATGCGCGCCGGCTCATCCACAAAAATGTTGCAATCCTTCAAATAATCAAGCACACACGCCCGCGCTGCCTTGTCCGACTCCGCCGTTGGAATGATGCGGACCTCTTCCAGCACTTCAAGCGAACGCTGTGTCTCGACATCAAAACTTCGAATGGAATCAATGACGTCGTCAAACAACTCAATGCGGACGGCCCATTCGCTGCCCGCCGGAAACACGTCCAGGATGCCGCCGCGAATCGCAAAATGTCCCACGCTATCCACCGCGCTGGTGCGTTCGTATCCCGCATCGCTCAGCTGCTTTGCCATCTCCCGCAAATCCAGCACCGCGCCCGTCTTGAGGAGCGTGCTCGACCCCGCGAACTGGGCAGGCCCGATGGTTTTCAACGCGATGGCTTCGATTGACGCGACCACGATTTTGAAGTCGCCCGCAACGATCCGGTCGAGTGTTTGCATGCGCAAACGATCATTGTCATGACTTTTGGCCGTCACGTCAAAAAACACAATCTCCCGCGACGGAAACAGCACCGCATCCTCTCCGAAAAACATCCGGAAATCGCTCAGCATCCGGTGCGCCTGCATTTCGTTGAACGCGACAAAAAGCCCGCATCTGCCGCTCTGCGCCGTCAACGCCGCCGCAAAATGCGCCTTCTGTGAATCCGCGGGTCCCGAAACAGCAACCGGGCCAAGTCCCTCCGCAAGTTTTTGTTCAATTGTGTGATACCCCCGCAGTTTTTTCAGGGGTTCAAAAATATAATTCATATCAACTCTTATTATACATTCTTATTGCAGAGGGCGCATCGTTTTTCAGAATTTCTTCCACGGCGTCCGCCGCCCGCTTCACGGCCTCGAGCATGATTTCGTGCTCTTCTTTCGGAAACCGCGCCAACACGTAGTCGACCAGTTCATGCTCTGGATGTTCCGGCTTGCCCACACCAATGCGCACCCGCGGAAAATTCTGTGCGTCCAGCTGATACACGATCGAACGCATGCCGTTGTGGGTCCCCGCGCTTCCCTTTTCGCGCACCCGAATGCGCCCCGTCGGTAAATCCACGTCATCATAGACCACGATGAGGTTTTCCAGCGGGATTTTGTAAAAGGTGGCAAGGTCGCGCACCGCCAAGCCGCTGTCGTTCATAAAGGTCTGCGGTTTCACGAGCAACACGCGCTTCCCCGCAATCTGCCCCTCCCCGAAGGAGGCTTTGAACTTGAGTTTATTCAGCCGAATGCCATGCCGAAAACAGAGCTCATCAATGGTGATGAACCCGATATTATGCCGGGTTTGCGCATAATTGCTCCCAGGATTTCCTAGCCCAACGATTACATATAGTTCGTCCAATGGTTCTCCTTAAAGTTGCGTAAACAGCGTGCTCATCGAGATATCGCCATACACGCGCTCAATCGCCTCCGCAAACACCCCAGCAACCGACAGTTGCTTAATCTTATCAATTTTCTTTTCTTCCGTCAGCGTGATGGTGTCGAGCGTAATCAGTTCCTTGATGTCTGACCCTTGAATCCGCGAAATCGCCGGCCCCGACAACACCCCATGCGTACAAGCCGCATACACTTCGGTCGCGCCCATTTTCATGAGAGCCGTCGCCGCACCAACGATTGTGCCGCCGGTATCAATCAAGTCATCCACCAGGATGCAGCGCTTTCCTTCCACATTACCGATGATGTTCATTACCTCGGATACGTTTGCCCTTGGTCGACGTTTGTCGATGATCGCAAGCGGTGCATAAATCTTCTCCGCGAATTTCCTGGAACGCGCAACGCTTCCTACGTCTGGCGAAACGATTACCACATCATCTTTCCCTTTAAACTTCTCTTTAAAATAGTTCGCCAAGATGTTTGCGCCTAGCAAATGATCCACCGGAATGTCGAAGAACCCCTGCAACTGCGCCGCATGCAAATCCATGGTCAACACCCGGTCCGCACCCGCCACCGTGATGAGGTTCGCAATCAGCTTCGCCGAAATCGGGTCTCGCGAACGCGCCTTCCGATCCTGCCGTGCATAGCCAAAGTACGGGATGACCGCTGTAATTCTGCCCGCCGACGCGCGTTTCATGGCGTCAATCATGACCAAAAGCTCAATCAGGTTGTCGTTGACAGGCGTGCAAGTCGACTGCACAATAAACACGTCCGACCCTCTTACCACCTCTCCAATATTCACTTGCGTCTCTCCATCGCTGAACTGCCCCACCACCGCGTTGCCGAGCGGAAGTCCAATTCTCTCTGCAATCTTTTCTGCAAGCACCTTGTTGGAATTTCCGGCGAAAATCTTGATATCTTTGCCGTGTAAGTTCATTGCACCTGACCCCTTTCAACCCTATATTTTTTTTGCAATTTTTCTTTTCTTTGCGACCTATTTCTCTTTGCGCACTTTTCCTTTGGTCTTGACCCAGTCCAGCTTGTTGACTTGCCTCTCTCTGGCTATCGCCAACGCAAACGCCGGCACGTCTTCCGTAATCGTCGAACCGGCCGCAGTGTAGGCGCCCTCGCCCATTTGGATTGGCGACACAAGATTCGTGTTGCACCCGATGAAACAGTTGTCTGCGATGGTGCTGCGGTGCTTTTGCTGCCCGTCGTAATTCACAAACACGACGCCACACCCAATGTTGACATTCCGCCCAACGTCGGAATCCCCAACATACGTCAAGTGCGAAATCGCGCATTTGTCGCCAATCGTCGCATTTTTGACCTCGACGAAGTCGCCGATCTTGACGCCCTTGCCAATCTTGCAATTTGGCCTGATGTAGGCAAACGGGCCGATTTTCGTCTCGTCGCCGATTTCGCTCTCAATCACAGTGGATTGGTTAATGGTCACACCATCGCCGATTTTGGCCTTAGTCAATCTGGCCTGCGGACCGATCACGCAGTCCTCGCCGATGGTCACCCCGGCATCGATGATGGTGCCCGGATAAATCACGGTGTCCATCCCAATGACGGCGTCCTCCGCGATATAGGTATTGAGCGGGTCGATGATGGACACGCCATTGGTCATGTGTTTTTCGGCACAACGCCTGCGGATGATGGCCTCCGCCACCGCGAGCTGACTGCGGTCGTTGACCCCCATCGTCTCGTCAAACTCCTCCACGACGTAGGCGCCGCAGCGCTTGTGGTTCCGATTCAGAATCTCCAACGTATCCGTCAGATAGTATTCGCCTTGGTTGTTGTTGTTGCCCAGCTGACTGAGCGCCATCAGAAGGTCGGCGCCCTTGAAGCAGTACATCCCCGAATTCAGCTCTTTGATTTTGGCCTCTTCCGGCGTGCAGTCCACTTCCTCGACGATTTTCAGCACCGCGCCGTCTGCGCCCCGCACAATCCTGCCATACGCAAACGGATTGTCCGTGATGGCGGTCATAAACGTCCCGCTGTTGCCATCTCTTCTATGTGTATCAAGCATTTTTTTCAACGTCTCTTTGGTGATGATCGGCGTGTCGCCGCACAGCACCAGCACGGTGGTCTCGGCCGCGTCGGTTGTCGCGTTGGCGACTCCAAAATGCGCCTTCGCCTGCAACACCGCGTGCCCCGTCCCTAGCCGCTCATGCTGAAACACGCATTGTGCCCGCGTGCCCACATGCGCGATAACCTGATCCGCCATATGCCCCACTACCACAACGACCTCATCGGCTCCTGCCCCCGTCGCTGCTTCAATGACGGCGTCAATCATAGCGCGTCCGCCAACCTGTTGAAGAACCTTGGATTTCTTGGATTTCATCCGTTTCCCTTCGCCTGCGGCTAAGATGACTGCTACAATTTTAGACTTGGATTGATTCATATAACGCGTTACCCCCTTGGCTACTTCTATTGTACATGAATTCGGTAATTTTTCAAGGGTAAAATGCGCCTTTGAGCGATTTGGGGCGCTTCGGCGGAGCCTCGCCACCCCCTCCCCCCGAGCTTGGTAGGGTTTTTCGCCGGCAAGTCCCTACGCGGGACTTGCTCGGATTTTTCCCTACCAGGCACGGGACTAGATAGCCCAAAACCCTACCATCTTGCTGAGCGCCACTCGAAATCGCAAGATTTCGCTCCTTCCAAACGCCTTTTCCAAGGAAAATGATGTCTTATCCAAAACAAAAAAGCAAAAGGTAAATGCATTTGTCTAAAAACCCGCTTTTGCGACCGTCCTTAAGACGGTCTTGGTAGGGTTTTTCGCGAGCAAGTCCCGCGTAGGGACTTGCTCGGCTTTTTTCCTACCAAGCGGCCGCGTCGCCAATCGAAATCGCACGATTTCGCTCCTTCCAACCGCCTTCTGCGCCTTTCGCACCGTCTACTTCATCAACCTCACCGGTCTCGCCTCGATATAGCCTCTGTACCCCTGCGGTTCAAGCTGAAACCTCGGCGCCTCGTCATCCGCCCATTCAAACCCGTATGTCTGCGGATTGTACTTCTTCATCTCGTCCCACAATTCCTCGATCGCTTCCCCGAACTTCTCATCGTCCTCATACGGCTCGCCCTGAAACACCATCATCTTGCACGCCGGAAGCGCGACGATATCAAATCCCTCAGGAATCTCGCCAGCATAGTCCACCGGAACCTCAACCCCCTGCACATATCTCGACGTGCCAGCCTCAATCAAATAATCTGGCAACCACATCCCCGCAGGCTCATACATGGCTTCCTTAATACTCGTCAAGACCCCCCAAACATCGCACCCAACCTCTTCACAATACTCAAAATAATGCGTCGCCTTTGTGCCCCTCTTCAAAATCAGCTTTCGATCCGACCGTTCCACCACCTGCACAAACACAGTGTGCGTCTTTTTCTCTGACATTTCAATTCCTCCTTTTTGTAGTGTGAGGTAATAATCACGGATCCGTTGGGGCATAAATAGTTGCAGCGGCTGCGCCATCTCACTGTATTTTTTTGGCGATACGCCAAACATCTTCGTAAACGCCCTTGTGAAGCCTTCGTGCGAATCAAACACAAAGTCAAACGCAACGTCAACAACCTTCGTCCGCTTGTCTCTGAGTTGCAACGCTGCTTTGCTCAACCGCAAAGCCCGAATGTATTCAAACGGCGCCTTCCCCGTACATTCCTTGAATATTCTCGCAGCATGCCATTGCGAATACCCCGCCGCCTTTGCAAGATCACCGAGTGTAATAGGCAAGTTGATGTGGTCCATCACATAATCTTGCATGCGCTGCACTGCATTGATAATTTCCCAACGCTCCATGTTCTCACCTCCTTGCCACTAGGATATCAATTCATCGCTCCATTTTCTTGACGCGGCTTGCTAAAATCCACAACCGGGTTTCGCCTTCCTTCGCCCACTTTTCCCGCTCCCCTTTGGCGCTCTTGGTAGGGTTTTTCGCCGGCAAGTCCCTACGCGGGACTTGCTCGCAATTTTCCCTACCAGGCACGGGACTAGATAACCCAAAACCCTACCATCTTGCTGCTTACCACTCGAAATCGCAAGATTTCGCTCCTTCCAACCGCCTTTTCCAAGGAAAATGATGTCTTATCCAAAACAAAAAAGCAAAAGGTAAATGCATTTGTCTAAAAACCCACTTTTTCAGCCGCTTATAAGACGCTCTTGGTAGGGTTTTTCGTGAGCAAGTCCCGCGCAGGGACTTGCTCGGCTTTTTCCCTACCAGGCGGGTGCTGTGTTGTCTCCTAACACACTAAATTAACTCGGATTTTTATTACCTTATCATCTTTGACCGTTACATTGAATAAATCATACATATACCCATCATTAAATGAATATTCCCCGTTGTGAACATACGAAGGCTTCCCGTAAAGTTTTTTCAAGGTGCTCAAGGAATCGCCGACTTTCAGACCTCGCGGGGTTTGATAGCGTTCACTTGTGATTTCAATTGCACCAATCGTGTGCTGCTTTTTGTATTTCCAGAATGATATTAAAGTGCCATCTTGCAGCGTGTATGTCGTTATGGTTGCACCAACCTCAAGCGCATCCGCATTTTCAGTGCGCGAGGAAATAATCGGATTGTCTTTGATCACATTCTTAAAGTCTTCATACTTCATGTTTAAAGCAAACGGTGAAATCGTAAAATCGCTTTCATCGATCGCCCGCGTTAACGTTGCGAAAGAAGCTAATCTGCCCAGTTGCTGCATATCGCCATTGAATTTTGTGTTGAACAAAACAAGTTTGTCCTCCTTCCACTCAAAGCCATAATAGAGATTTTTATTTTTATTGTTTGTTACATGGATTGTATCAAAATCATAATAGTCGAAGGTTTGCCCAGTGACGTACGTGAGCGTTTTGCCGGACCAGTCTGCCAAAAAGCGATCATAGAATCCGTACGTTTTCCCCTTCTCATCCTTATAAATCCCAACCAAAAGATTCTGATTGACAAAGGATTCCACTGAAGTTTCACCCTTCATAATGATTTTCACATATTGGGCTTCTGGCTTTCCGTTGATCGATAAGGTCAGCAAATCCCGCCCAGAGGAATCCGCTCCCAGAACCATTTTAAACTCGCCCTCAAAGCGTTTCGTGAGAAACGTATTTGTCTCCGAAGTCTCTTTTATGTAAGTTTCTACATTCCCCTCTTCTAAAGAATAAGGCACAAGCGCCACACGGCCGCCATGCGTCTTTTGAATCCTAAATTGCAATTGAATAATATTCACATTGCCATCGAGGGCCTTCGCAAAGGACTTTAATTTAAAAAACCGATCCACAAAGCCTTTTTCAAACCATGTGCCGGCGAGATCATATTTATGAAATACTTCAACAACTTTGGGCCACACTGGCGTCGGTTTTAAAGTGATAATGCCTGAACTACAGCCAGAAAACAGGAACGAAACTAAAACCAACACGGGCAAAACCAGTCTAAGGAATTTCATAAGCGCGCCTCCCAATAATTCCATCTTACTTTCTGAACCAATTCATAAAATGTCGTTCCTGCATGGTTAATTCTATTGTACCTAAAACTGGTAATTAATCAAGGGTTAAATGCGCTTGCGCACGATTTGGCTGAGCCGCTCCGCCCTTGAGCTTGGTATGATTCTAGGCGACTTACTCCCTACGCGGGACTAAGTCGACCAAAACCCTACCAAACGCGGGACTAAGTCGCTGATTTCCCTACCAAGACGCCTCTTACCACTCGAAATCGCAAGATTTCGCTCCTTCCAACCGCCTTTTCCAAGGAAAATGATGTCTTATCCAAAACAAAAAAGCAAAAGGTAAATGCATTTGTCTAAAAACCCACTTTTTCGACCGCCCTTAAGCCGATATTGGTAGGGTTTTTCGCGAGCAAGTCCCGCGCAGGGACTTGCTCGGCTTTTACCCTACCAAGCTGAAAAGAAAAAGCCCGAATAAATTCGGACTTAAAGAAAGGGTATCTAATCCATACCCTTTCAGGTTTGAATGCAAGTTTCAACAATTTAATATTCGTCCGCTTCTTTGACTTCGTCAGTCGCTTCGTCAGTCGCTTCCGCTGCTAGCTCAGGTTCCGCCGCAGCATCTGTTTCTGCGCCCATTTCTGCGTCTGCTTCGATTTCAGGAGCAGGATCCGCGTCCTCATACGAAGGGGTTTCCGCATACACAGGTGCTGGCGCCGGTGAAGCAGCCTTAATTTCTGCATACTTTTCAAAAATAAAACGTTCCAGTTTTTCTCTTGCTTCTGCATGAATCGGATGCGCAATGTCCTTATACTCGCCGTCTGTTGTCTTCCGACTTGGCATTGCAATGAAGTCCTTGCCGTTGTTGCCTTCGATAATTTTTACGTCGTGAATGACAAATTCATTATCAAACGTAACCGAAACAATTGCCTTCAACCTGCCGTCGCCGTCTCTCTTCCTAATACGAATGTCCGTGATTTCCATGTGTTCTCCTCCCGCAAGCGTGTTAATAGCGTGTTATTAACATATTATTCGACATCCATTCGCATTTCCCCTTCTTTTTTTCAAAAAGTTTTTATCTTTTTGAAAAGTTTGCGCGCAAATCCAATTTCCTTTTGCCTATCCCACCGTAATGTACTATAATTACGGGGTAAATTATTTTTGGAGGCAAGCATGGAAACCATCGATCTATCACGCATTAAAAAAATCCATTTCATTGGCATCGGCGGCGCTAGCATGAGCGGGCTGGCGCATTTTATGCTGGACCACGGCGTTTCCGTTTCCGGCACGGACAGTGTCTTGACGGAGTCGACCGATTTTCTCGTTTCGGCTGGCGCCAACATCTACTCACCCCACGACGGGTCCCTCATTACCTTACACAACCCGGACCTCGTCGTTTATACCAACGCGGTCCCCGCGGACAACCCCGAATTGCGCGTTGCGCAGGCGCGGGGCATTCCTATCTTGGAACGCGCCGTTTTTCTGGGACTCTATATGAAGGAATTCGCCAAAGGCATTGCCGTTGCGGGGACGCACGGAAAAACCACCACAACTTCGATGATTTCCTCCATCTTATTCGAAAACAACCTCGACCCATCCATTCACATCGGCGGTAGCTTGCCGCTCATCGGCGGAAACACCAAGATTGGCGGGAGTGAATTTTTCGTCACCGAGGCCTGCGAATACCACGACAGTTTTCTGCAGTTGCGCCCATGGATTGCGGTCGTGCTCAATGTGGAATATGACCATGTCGATTATTTCAAGACGTTTGCAAAATTCAAACAATCCTTCGCGGACTTCGTCGGTCTCGTCCCCACAAACGGCTTTGTCGTCGTCTGTGCAGATGACCCCGATGCCCTGGCAGTCGCAAATCACGCGACCTGTCCTGTTCTGACGTACGGCGTCGAGAATAAAAAAGCAAATTGGCAGGCGCACCAAATCACCTATACTGCGGATGGAAATCCGTGTTTTGATCTGGTCCACGACGGCGCAATGATTTGTCGCATCACGCTCGGCACCGTTGGGATTCATAATGTGCTCAATTCGCTCGCAGCCATTGCCGTTGCGACCGCGTGTGGACTTAGCCCACAGGATTGCGTCGCGCCTTTACTGCACTTTACTGGTGCAAATCGCCGCTTCGAATATAAGGGCATGATGGGCGCCGTCAAAATCGTCGACGATTAT
Source organism: Clostridia bacterium (assembly GCA_037133315.1). Taxonomy (GTDB): domain Bacteria; phylum Bacillota; class Clostridia; order JBAXOJ01; family JBAXOJ01; genus JBAXOJ01. The sequence goes on along the minus strand of JBAXOJ010000054.1, from coordinate 2,156 downwards.
GCGCATCACCCGACGGAAATTCGGACCACTCTCACCGCCGCACGCGCAAGTTTGACTGGCAAGAAGAGCGCCGGCCGCCTGATTGTCGCCTTTCAACCCCACACCTATACGCGCACACGCGAATTGATGGCCGACTTTGCCAACGCATTTCAAGAGGCGGACCTCGTCGTGCTCGCAGACATCTACGCCTCGCGCGAAACCAATCCCGGCGACGTGCACAGCACCATGCTCGCAGACGCCATCAACCAAGTGAGTGGCAACTGCGTTTATCAAGAAAGCTTTGAAGCCATTGCTGCATGGATTCGCCAAGAAGCCAAACCAGGCGACCTCGTCATCACGATGGGGGCAGGCGATATTTTCAAGGTTGCCGATTTGCTGCTAAAGGGTTAAAATAGAAAAGTGAATATCATATTTTAAAGATAGATGGAGGAAACCAAAATGAAATGTATGTTTTTAGTGGCTGGATACGCCACAAGATTGTTCCCACTCACGATTAACCAACCAAAGGCGTTGCTCGAAATTGGCGGAAAACCGATTCTAGACTATTTGTTGGCGCAGGTCAATGAGATTGATGCAATCGACGAGATCGTCATCATCAGCAACAACAAGTTCTTCCCGCATTTTTGCGAATGGGCCGAGTCAAAGGACAACGGAAAACCAATTATCGTCGTCAACGACAACACCATGGACGATGCCACAAAACTTGGCGCAATCGGGGACATTGATTTTGCGATTGACAGTGCCGGAATCAACGATGATTTGATGGTGTTGGCAGGCGACAATTTATTTACTTTCCGTTTGCAAGAGTTCTACGACTTCTTTATGGAACACCAAAAAGATTGCATCACCGTTCACCGCGTGGATGACGTGTCCGAATTGCAACGCATGGGTGTTGCGCAGCTCGATGAAAACGGCCTGGTCCTTGACATGGAAGAAAAACCGCAAGTGCCAAAGTCCAACACCGCGGTCGATCCATTCTATATTTATAAGAAATCAACATTACCAATGATCAAAAAGTATCTAGCAGAGGGCAACAACCCGGATGCACCAGGCAATTTCCCATCGTGGTTACACAAACAACAAGACGTCATCGCGCATTGGATTGATGGATTCTCCATTGATATCGGAACTGTGGCAAACTACGAATACGTCAACGAAAACTTTGACGAATTGTTTCAAGGGAAACTATAAACGCGGGCAAATAACTTTTAACTCAATTTGAAGGGATTTTTGTATATCAAATCGACCATTTGATATACAAAATTCAGTCATCTTTGGCAAAAAAGTTATTTCAAGCCTTGAATCAGGCCTTTTGGGCATGAAATCGGCTTGAAAATATACAAATATCACGTCAATTTTCAAAAAAAGTTATTTGCTCGTTTGTCTCGACTGCTCGAAGTAGCGAGTCTCTTAAAATTCATATCCGACGGTCTTCAAGAACGCGCGTGCAATGATCATATGCCCAACATTGTTTGGGTGCACTCGGTCCCAAGAGATATTTGCAGAATAATTGCTTTTCAAATACACATCAAAGGCGCCTTGCGTATCAAGGAATAATGTATCATACTTGGCCGCAAGTTTTTTGACCACGGCGCTGTATTCGTCCATTCTTTTTCTCATCTTGTCATTCTGATTCGGTTCAATGAAAAACGGCGTGCAAAGCACAAGGCCTTTCACTACGGACTTGAGACTCTCCACCATCGTCATGAGGTTTTGTTCATATTCCGCCAAATCAATTTGGTTTTCTGGAAAGAGAGGCATGTCAAACTGTCTCCACACATCGTTGGTGCCAATCATAATGGAAACCCAGTCAGGCTTTTGGTCGATGCAATCTTCCTGCCAACGTGCAATCAAACTTCTCGTCGTATCCCCCGAGTTGCCTTTGTTCACCACGCGGATTTGACCCTCTGCGTACGTGCTATTCAGCAGTGCGTTGACAAATGCGACATACCCGCTGCCAAACGGATCAAAGAGACCCTCTCCGCCCGGTTTGCTACGACCTGCATCCGTAATAGAGTCACCCATAAAAAGTAACTTGTTTTTTGCCTGAATCTTTAACATGCTTATCGAAATCCTTTCACGCTTTGTGCTAAAAGCTCAAGGTTATCAAGCGATTTGCCCGTACCGATAGCAACACAAGACAACGCATCATCCGC
>JBAXOJ010000053.1:0-13827 GCA_037133315.1 Clostridia bacterium | reverse complement strand
AGTTTATCATATGCATCCGCTTCTTCAATTGGATTCAAATCTTCGCGCTGGATGTTTTCAATGAGCGCCATTTCCATGACTTCTCGCGAGGTTAACTCGCGAATAATAGCCGGCACGGACTTCAAACCCGCCAGCTTGGCGGCTCGCCACCGTCGTTCCCCGGCGACGATCAAGTATTTTGAGCCTTCGCGTTTCACGATGAGCGGTTGCATGATTCCATGCTTCTTGATAGAAGATGCTAGTTCTGATAGTTTTACATCGTCAAACGTCTGCCGTGGCTGGTTGCTATTCGGTGACACTTCGCCAATTTTGAGCTCCATCACCTCTTGCCCTTCGGACGGTTTATAGTCTGCTTCTTCTAATAATGCGCCTAAGCCTTTCCCCAGACCCTTCTTTACTGCCATGTCGCACCTCCTTATGTCGAATATTCAATCACTTCATCCGCTAGGCTCAAATAACACTCCGCGCCCTTTGACTTGGCGTCAAAGATGATAATTGGCTGCCCAAAGCTTGGGGCCTCGCTGAGTCTCACGTTTCTAGGGATGACCGTGCGGTATACTTTTTTGCTAAAATATTTTTTCACTTCTTCTACGACTTGCAACGACAAGTTGGTCCGCGCATCAAACATCGTCAGCACGACGCCTTCGACATCAAGCACGGTGTTTAGGTGCTTTTGCACGACTTTGACGGTCGACATGAGTTGGCTCAAACCTTCCAACGCATAGAATTCGCATTGGATTGGCACAAGGATGGTATCCGCTGCTGTCAGAGAGTTGAGCGTAAGTAGTCCCAACGACGGCGGGCAATCAATGAAAATATAATCGTACTGATTGCGAATTTCTGCGACAGCGACTTTCAGTCGCGTTTCGCGCGAAATCATGGGCACGAGTTCCACTTCGGCACCAGCCAACTGGATGTTTGCGGGGCAAAGATCTAAATTGGGCACTTCTGTCGCCAAAATGCATTTCTCAATCTCCATGCCGTTGATAATGGCGTCGTAAATTGATTTTTGAATGGTGTTTTTCTCAAAACCGAGACCGCTGGTGGCATTGCCCTGCGGATCCGCGTCAATCAGGAGCGTCTTTTTTCCTCTGAACGCAAGGCAAGCGCTTAAATTCACCGCAGTTGTGGTTTTTCCAACGCCGCCCTTCTGATTCGCGACCGCAATTACCTTTGCCAACACCTTCACTCCCATCCTGATTCCGTCTAAATATCTAGGTTTGCAACTTTCTTTGCATTCGTTTGAATGAATTCTTTTCTTGGTTCCACGCGTTCGCCCATGAGCATGTTGAACGTCTCATCTGCAGAAACAGCATCGTCTAATGTGACCTGTAATATGGTCCGCGTCTCAGGATTCATGGTGGTTTCCCAAAGTTGCTCTGGGTTCATTTCTCCAAGACCTTTGTAGCGCTGCATCCCGCAATCTTCGCGTTTCCAGCCTCGTTCCAAGCACATCGCGTCCACTTCTTTATCGGTATACGCATAAAACTCTTCTTTGCCTTTGGAGAGCTTAAACAACGGCGGTTGCGCAATATAGACATGCCCTTCCTCGACCAACGGCTTCATATGTCTAAAAAAGAATGTCAACAAAAGTGTTCTGATATGCGATCCATCCACGTCTGCATCGGCCATGATAATGACCTTATGATAGCGCAGCTTTGACACATCGAAATCGGCACCAATGTTGCTTCCAAGCGCCTGAATGACTGGAGAAAGCTTTTCATTGGCATACACCTTATCCAAACGCTGCTTTTCGACATTGAGCATCTTGCCCCAAAGCGGCAAAATCGCCTGGATTTTACGATCTCTACCCTGTTTTGCAGAGCCACCCGCGGAGTCACCCTCTACGATATATATTTCGCACATTGATGGGTCAGTTTCAGAACAATCGGACAGTTTGCCTGGCAATGAATTTGACTCAAACACATTCTTTCTGCGTGCCAACTCTCTTGCCCTGCGCGCTGCGTCCCTTGCTCTTGAGGCGCTCACACACTTTTCAAGCAAGGCCTTCGCCAATTGCGGATTTTCTTCCAGATACCAGGTCAATTTTTCCGACACAGCGGACTCGCAAAGGCTTCGAATCTCATTGTTGCCGAGTTTCGTCTTGGTCTGCCCTTCAAACTGCGGATCCTTGAGCTTCACACTGATAATCGCCGCCAATCCTTCGCGCACATCTTCTCCGGAGAGGTTTTTGTCTGCTTCTTTAAGCAAATTGCTCTTACGTGAATAATCGTTCAAGACCTTCGTAATTGCGGCCTTAAATCCCGTCAAATGCGTGCCGCCCTCGGTGGTTGCGATGTTGTTTGCGTAGCTGAAAATGCTTTCGTTGTAGCCGTCGTTATATTGCATCGCAATTTCTACGTACGACCCGTCTTTTTCCGTCTCAAAATAGATGACATCCTGATTGATGATTTCCTTGTTTTTATTGAGATATTGCACAAACGAGATGATACCGCCATCATAATGCAGTACTTTTTCAATGGCCGGTTCCTCGCGCTCATCGCGCAACACAATCGTAATGATTTTATTGAGGAACGCCATCTCCCGAAAACGCGTCAAAAGCGTGTCATAACTGAAGTCTGTGGTTTCAAAAATCGTCGCATCCGGCTTGAAAATGGTTTGTGTCCCCGTCTCCGTAGTCTCCCCAATGGTCTCCAATTCTGTGACTGTATCGCCCTGTTCATAGCGTTGTCGATAAATCTTGCCGTCCCTGTAAACTTGCACTTCCAAGTACTCCGATAATGCGTTTACGACAGACGCGCCAACCCCGTGCAAGCCGCCCGACACAGTATATGCACCACCGCCGAACTTGCCGCCTGCATGTAAGACCGTGTGTACAACCTGTACCGTAGGAATGCCCATTTGCGGATGTGGTCCAACTGGAATCCCGCTGCCATTATCGCGCACAAAAATGGAATTGTCTTCTTGTATGGTCACTTGTATCGTATCACAGCGCCCAGCCAGGGCTTCGTCAATACTATTGTCAACGATTTCATAGACTAAATGATGCAATCCGCGCTCAGACGTCGACCCAATATACATACTTGGTCTCTTTCTAACCGCTTCTAAGCCTTCCAATACTTGAATTTGTCCTTCGTCGTAGCGTTCTGAATCTGTTGCTCTTTCAAGAATTTCTTCGATATCCGCCAATTTTAAGCCCTCCTAATAGCTCCCCTTCTTCTGTCTGCTCCATGCGCCCGCGTAATGCAACCGTGGAAATCGGAGAAAGGTATATATAATTCATTTGATCTTGTGTGGTGACAACAAACGACTTCGGAAGTTCGTTCGATATCTCTATCATCGACCCTTCCTTTTCCGCTTTGATTAGCATGTCACACGTGATTTTAGACGTTGTAGATGTGTCCATGTCACAAATTGCAACAATCTCTTTTTCCGAGACCACAAAGTCTCCTCCAAGATGAACAAACACGACGTTCCTCCTCACCGCAAATTTAGTTTATTATAACATAAAACTATTGAATTTGACCATTTTTCACTTCAAAAAAACGCACATTTTTGTCCTTTATTTTAATCATGTCTTTATTTGTGCATGTAATGACCGTTTGGATGCCTTTCACGCTATTTAAAAGAAGTTCCTGGCGCTTGCGATCCAGCTCCGATAAGACGTCATCTAGGAGCAATACGGGCATTTCTCCCGTCTCACTGATCATCACATCGACTTCCGCGAGTTTTAATGCCAATACCGCCGTGCGTTGCTGCCCTTGAGACCCAAAATGCCGGATTTCCTTACCATCCAACAACAGCAAAAAATCATCCCGGTGCGGTCCAACCGTTGTCGTTTGCAACGCAACATCTTTTTTATAGCTCATCTCCAGTTTTTCTAGAAAACGCTCCTTAATTTGCACCAATTCATCTGTTTCGGCGACGAAAAACGTCCCATCATAGGACATCACGAGGTTTTCTTTCTCGTCCGATAACGCACAGTGCCATTTGTTTACAAGTCCTGATAGTTGCGCGACAAAACGCACGCGCTCCAGAACGATTTTGCTGCCAACGTCAGCAAGACTCTCATTCCAAACTGCGAGTGTATCATTTTCCTTCCCTGTCAAAGAGATGTTCTTTAAAATCGCATTTCGATTCTTTAAGATTTTTCCGTATTGTTGCAAATGATAAAAATACGAATTCTTAATCTGGCAGTACGCAATATCAAGGAAACGCCTCCTATTTGCAGGTCCTTCTTTCACGATTGCCATATCTTCTGGTGCAAACAGCACAACATTAAGCGTCCCGATGAGTTCCCCCATCTTCATAATTGGAATTTCATTAATAGTTATCTGCTTTTTATGTTCCGCATTCCACTTGATTTCGATTTCTCGCGGATAGTTTTCCTTTTCTAAACGCAAAAAAACATCAAAGGTCTCGCTGCCGAATTTCAGCAGTTCGCTCTCCTTTGATGTTCTATGTGATTTGCCAGTTGCACAAAGATATATCGCTTCTACAATATTCGTCTTTCCTTGCCCATTTTCTCCATATAATATCGTCAAATGCTCATCTAACGCGAGTTGCAATGTTTCATAATTTCTAAAATGATTTAATACGATAGATGCTATTTTCAACTCCAGTCCCTGCCTATTCTACTTCATATTGAACACCATTATATTCTACCACATCACCTGGTCTGAGCTTTTTCCCTCGTCTGACTTCTACTTCCCCATTCACACGAATCAATCCCTCTAAAATAATCATTTTCGCGTCTGAGCCTTGTCCCACTGCGCCGACCCATTTCAAAAATTGATCCAATTTGATATATTCTGTCGCGATTTTGTATTTTTCCATCCTTATGCCTCGCTCTTTATTCTGAGTGGTAAAATTAAATACATAAATTCGTCATTTTCAATCGGTTTAATAATACAAGGTCCAACCGTTGAGGTGAATTGAATAAGCACTTTTTCATCCTCGATGACTTTCAACGCATCTGCAAAATATCTTGGATTAAATCCAACTTCAATATCATTTCCGTCTGCCGAAACATTCATTTCTTCTCTAATTTCACCGAGATCCGTTTTCGAAGAAACAACTAATTTTTCTTTAGATATACAGAACTTCACATGATATCTTTTTTCATTCATCGTAATTGTAGAAGCCAACTCAATACTGGCTAACAGAAACTTTTTATCCACAACAATCGTCGATGTAAAGGTCTGTGGGATAGAACTTTTATAATTAAAAAATTCTCCTTCGATTAATCTTGATACAATTTTGCAGCCATCTGTTTCAAACATAATTTGATTCTTAGACGCTATGATTTTCACTTCATCCTCAATCGGCAATAAAATCTTTGCAATTTCATTTAAGGTTTTTCCTGGCACAATCACCTTAAAGTCAGCATTTTCAGCTTTTGTTTCCCAATTACGAAGCGCAATTCGCATGCCATCGATGGAAACAAAACTTAATACTCCGTTTTCATTTTGAATGAGTGTGCCTGTTAAAATTGGTCTAAAATCATCAACGCCAACAGCAAAAATAGTTTGTCTAATCATTTCACGGATGACGCCCTGTCTGACGCTTATAATATTCTCACCAACTACATTTTGTACTTCAGGGAAGGGAAGTGGATCCATTCCTTTGAGCTCAATATGGGTCGGTCCACAATCAAGAAATAGAAACAAATTCTCTTTCGTCTCAAGACAAACATCCTGATCTGGCAATCTTCTGACGATATCTCCGAGCATTTTTGAATTGATTGCAATCGCGCCTGTTTCGAAAATTGCAGCAGGGACTGTTTTTTCAATTCCTAGCTCTTGATCATATCCCGTCATGACAAATGTTTCTTCTACGTGTAATAGAATACATTCCAAGAGGGGATTTGTAGATTTTGTACTCACTGCTTTTTGAACTGTGTTGATGGCATCTGTCAGATTTTCTTTTGAACAAACAATTTTCATGAAAATGCTCCTTGTCTTTTTATTAATAAGTACTTTAGTAGTCGTAGTAGTAGGCTTTGTAGATTCTGTGTAAAAGCCAGTTTTCCTTAGAAATCAGTGCGTTGTAGACTGTAGATAAACTGTAGATAAGTTGTATAGGTTTTCCACAGTAAAAATATGTAAAACACAACACATTTTTTTCACACATACAGTTTTAAACATATCCACACGGGGTTGTGGAAAACTATTTTCCAATAATATTCACTTTGATCTCATCCAAAACGCGTTTTGTTTCTGGATTTCGTGCTGCATCATCCCCAATTTTCTCGATGCCGTGCATAATGGTCGTATGATCTTTCGAAAAAACAGTCCCAATGTGTGGCAGGGAATAGTCTGTTAATTCGCGACATAAAAACATGGAAATATGTCTAGGAAAAGTATACTCTTTATTTCTCTTTTTGCCAATAATTTCTTCGTTGCGAATTTCAAAATAACGCGCAACGGTATTAATGATAATATCGCAAGTGACCGTTCTTTTTGAGTTCGAGTGTAACATGTCATTTAGAACTTTTTCTGCGCATTCTTCTGTCATATCAGTATTCAATAAGGTGCAGTATGCAATCAGTTTGTTGAGTGCGCCTTCTAAATCCCGAATGTTTGAGGAAACATTGCTTGCGATGTAAACCAGGACGTTTTCTGGCACAACAACATTTTCTGATTCTGCTTTTTTCTTTAAAATAGCAATTCTTGTTTCCAAATCAGGCGCTTGAATGTCCGCAATAAGGCCCCACGCAAAGCGTGAACGCAGGCGTTCTTCCAGCGTCGTAATTTCCTTCGGGGGTTGATCGCAAGAAAGGATTATTTGTTTATTTGATTGGTAAAGCGAATTAAACGTGTGGAAAAACTCTTCTTGTGTTTGCTCTTTTCCTGCTAAAAATTGAATATCATCAATCATCAACACATCAATGTTGCGATATTTTGTACGAAACGCCTCGGTTGCCTTGTCTTTGATTGCGTTAATGAGTTCGTTTGCAAACAGTTCAGAAGACACATAGAGGACCTTTGTTTTTGGGTTTTGAGAAAGAATGTGATGTCCAATGGAATGGAGTAAATGTGTTTTCCCAAGACCAGAACCGCCATAAATAAAGAGCGGGTTATAGGATTTTGAAGGGTTTTCAGATACCGCAACTGCACCAGCGTGGGCCAGGCGATTCCCGGCACCAATTACAAAGGTATCAAAGGTATATTTTGAGTTCAAAAGCGAATTGAGAAAACTATAAGAAGTATCATCTTTTTGCGGTTCTGGCACCGAAGTTTCGACTGACTCAGAGACTAACGCATCTGCAGAATCAAGAAATAAAATCTTGTATTTTACTGAATTTGCTTGATTGATGCAGTTCTTAATCAAGTCACTAAAGCGATTGACAATAAAATCCTTTTGAAAGGAGGACTCCACGAGCAAATAGAACACATTGCCAGTGATGGAGTGTGGTTTGATTGGTAGAATCCATGTTTTATAACTTATATCAGTAACCTCTTTTTTGATCAGAGAGAGTGCGTTTGTCCAGTATTCCTTCATGTACTTGCTCATATGTAACCTCCTGTAGCGATATCAATCAGTCAAAAAATAAAGCTATGCACGCGTGTACACAACCCGCTTATAGAACACTGGCAACATGTTCTTATATTTTTTCATTAGTAGTGTCACTGTTTATCTTTAACGTAAATGTTTATCGAAAAGTGTAATTCATAATATAACAAAACTCAATCGATATATCAAGACAAAAATGCTAAAAATAAAAGAAAATTTTTCTAGAGTTTTTATCAAAATCTTGGCAAATTGACTAAAACTTTTGGAAGTGTTATTCTAATTGCATGATATATTTTTAGGGAAGAGATGAATAGACTTGATTCGGCCAAAATTGTTTTCCATGTTAATGCACAAAAATCGAGATTTCAACAAAAAACAAATTTTCAAAGACGTAATTGCAGGAATTATTGTAGGGATTATTGCGCTCCCGTTATCGGTTGCGCTTGCAATTGCTTCTGGCGTTTCACCAGAGAAGGGCCTTATTACCGCAGTCATCGCTGGGTTTTTGGTTTCGCTGTTAGGCGGGAGTCGCGTGCAGATTGGTGGTCCGACCGGCGCATTCGTCATTATCGTCTATGGGATTGTACAGAAGTACGGCATTGATGGGTTGACCATTGCCACAGTGATGGCGGGTATTATTCTTGTGATTTTTGGATTGTTGCGCTTTGGGAGTGTCATAAAGTTCATTCCGTTTCCAATTGTAACAGGATTTACAAGTGGAATCGCGGTGGTCTTGTGTTCGACGCAGGTCAAAGATCTTTTTGGCTTAAAAATTGATGTGGTACCGGCTGATTTTATTGAAAAATGGGGAAGTTATATTGCTCATTTTGGCTCCGCCAACATCATCACGATTGCAATTGGCGCGAGTTCGCTTCTAATTATCGCGTTGTGGCCCAAAATAAACAAAGTGGTACCAGGATCCTTGGTTGCGCTCGTGCTTGTGACGGCGGTTGTTGCCATATTTAAGCTCCCGGTCGAAACGATAGGAAGTCGTTTTGGAGAGTTGTCGTCTGCGTTTTCAGCGCCGCATTTACCGAACGTGAATTTTCAAACGATCCAAGCTTTAATCATGCCAGCGATTACCATAGCGATTTTGGCAGGAATTGAATCGTTGCTTTCTGCCGTCGTTTCGGACGGCATGATATCCAAAAAACACAGTTCTAATACAGAACTGGTGGCGCAGGGCATCGCAAATATCGCCTCTGGTTTGTTTGGCGGGATTCCCGCCACGGGCGCGATTGCTCGAACGGCAGCAAACGTGAAAAATGGGGGACGTACCCCGATTGCAGGCATGGTGCATGCGGTGAGTTTGTTTTTGATGATGATTGCTTTTATGTCTCTCGCAAAACTCATCCCGATGGCCGTGTTGGGCGCGATTCTAGTGGTTGTGGCATACAATATGAGCGAATGGCGATCGTTTAAAAGCATGTTTAAATCAACAAAAAGCGACACGGCAGTCATGGTGATCACATTTCTATTTACCGTGTTTTTTGACCTGGTATTGGCGATTGAAGTGGGTATGGTTTTGGCGATGTTTTTGTTTATCAAAAAAATGTCTGAGAGCACACAGGCAAGCAATATTACGCCATATTTATTGGACGAAACAAATGATGAAAATGATAGCGCAGAAGAGTCGCAAAAGATGTATAATGGGTTCCATGAGAAGCTCATGGTTTATGAAATCAATGGACCGCTCTTTTTTGGGGCAGCAAACACCTTCTTGGATGTGTTGAATGAAGTGAATATTCATGCCGATATTTTAGTGTTACGCATGAAGAATGTCCCGGTTATGGATGTGACAGCATATAACGTATTGAAACGCATTGACAAACATTGTAGACGACATCATATCATGCTTTTGTTCACGGAGTTGCAAGAGGGACCGCTAAAATTGCTAACAAACATGGGGTACATTGAGATGGTCGGGCAGGATCGCTTTGTAGCAACGTTCGAAGAGGCGATTAAAATTGCCGAAGACGTGATTCTTTTAAAACAACAATTAGCAGGGAAGTAATTAAAAAAACATCCGGGATTTGCGTATATATAATATAAGGGGGCGATTTTTATGAAACGAGTAAAAATGATTGGCTTTATTTTATTGGTTGCGATGGTCTTTGTAATGGTTGTCGGATGTGCAGCGGATAAGTCAGGAAATCCAGCAACAAGTGATGTTGGTTCACGTGATTACAATGGTCAACCAGGTGTTGACAAGGCGCCGATCCAAGAGGATGACACAAAGCCGGTGTCCGTGACACGTAAAATTATCAAAAACGGGGATATGGTGATTGAGTCAGAGGATGTCAATGCGACGTACGAGACAATTTTGACCTTTGCTAAGAAACAAGGTGGGTATGAATTTACAAGGGAAAGCGTCAAGAGCGGTGACTATACAACAATTAATGCTGTGATAAAAATCAAGCCAGAGTTGCTTGATCAGCTGATGGGAGTTGCTGGACAAGGCGCAGAAGTGATTGAAAGCAACATTTCCAGTGACGACATTACAGCGAAGTATACAGACATCAAAATTCGGTTGAAGACGCAGGAAGAAGGGCTCAAAAAGTACTACGAGTTTTTGAATCAGGCCACAAATGTGAGCCAAATCCTAGAGATTCAAAAGTCCATCACGCAAATAACTGAAAAAATCGAATCTATGAAGGGTCAAATCAGAATGTGGGATACGTTGGTTGGAGAAGCGACGCTGACATTAACCCTACAACAGAAAAATGACCCAATTAAAATTACAAAAGATGTTCAGTGGAACGCATTGACACCGGGCGATATGTGGAAAATGATCAGCAACGGGTTCATTGCCATTGTGAACACAATTGTATCCGTACTGCAGTGGGTTATCATTGCGCTTGCTGCACTCTCTCCATTGATTGTGATAGCGGGAATTGTTTTGTTTATATTGTTATTGAATAAAAAGAAGAAAAAGAAAAATGCTGCAGAATAGAGTAAAATCAGAAGTCGAAAGGACTCATATCGGATGGACATTTGGGAAAGCCTTTGTATTGTGCCCACAAAAGATGTTGCGGCAATTAAACGAGCATATGAACAGCAAATAAGGTATTTCAATAAATCTGAGGATCCTGAAGGACATCAGCGTATTGTGAAGGCTTATGCAAAAGCATTGCGCTATGCTGGGGCTAGGGAGGCGCCTGCAAAACCTACGAAACCAGCACAGCCGAACACGCACTCATCTTTTGATGACAGAAAAACGGCACAAACACAGCAAAAAAAAGGCTTTCCTGTTAAGGGTCCTTTTATGATTCTAGTTATTATCGGTTTTTTAATTAAAGCAATAACCGGAATATCAGGCATGTATATGAATTCAAATGATTTAAATGCATTCGATACAAGCTACGTATACAATGACATTTCCTCGGACAATATATATGCTTTTGGAGATGAAAGCGATTATAGTTTAAAGGATTATCCTCAAATCGATTCGTTAAAAGGCGTAAATTCATCTTTTATTGGCAGACGCAACAATATTGTTGTTGATGATTTGTATTATCAAAATTATTATGTGTCTTATGTTGTCGGGAAGTCAGGGGGCGAGCGTTTCAAATTCTTTTATAGGGATGTTGATGCAACCTTTCCAACGAATACAATCGGACAAGTTAGCGTTGCATTTTTGGGTGATGAAAGAATCTTTTTTGTTATTCCGTATTATAGCGCTTCACCTGTAGGGGAAGAGGTTCCACAAACAGTTTATTCAGGAGAATTTATTAAAATGTCGGAGTCCTTGTATAATAAACTTATGAAAGATGTCATTGATACAGGGCTTGGCGACCAAAAAGCGAAGATTATTAAAGGTGTGATGTTTATGTTTGATGGGTATGATGACTCGGAATGGAACTACTAGTTGACAAAACTTTTACTTTTATGTTACTTTAAATGTAGTTGAATACAGTTTGAAACCATTGATAGGGAGATAAAACTGGAAGCGCACTCACAGAGAGCCGATGATGCTGGGAATTCGGTAGAGAGCGGGACAGACAAATGGACCCTAGAGGGAGCAATGAAATGACGTGAGTCAAAGTATCCTGCGACGTGATGCAAGCGTTAATTGCAGGGGGTGTGATCGCATCCTACAAAGAGTGCAAAGTTTCTTTTGCAAAACAAGGTGGTACCGCGGATTTTATATTCGTCCTTAATTTATTTATTAGGGGCGAATTTTTTTACCCCGAAAGGAGGCAAAAAAGATGATTAAACCAACATTGGAGCAGGCATTATCAAAAAGAGAGCAGGGGACGCACATCGCTGTGTATGCGGAGATGTTTGCCGATTTGAAGACCCCAATTGCATTGCTTTTGAGCGTGATTCCAGACAGCACGCAACATTTTTTATTAGAAAGTGTGGAGGGTGGAGAAAAATGGGCTCGCTACTCGTTTTTGGGGTTTGATCCTAAGCTAACCGTAACGTGCAAAGGCTCGGACAAAGCACCGCTTCTGGCGCTGAGGCAAATCCTTTCGCAGTACAAGATCGTGAAAGATGACGGATTGCCGCCGTTTTCGGGCGGTCTCGTGGGGCATGTTTCTTACGATTTCATCGAACATACTGAAGGCGTTCCTTTGGCGGGAACGGATGATGTGGGGTTCCCGGACTTCAGTCTCATGTTGTTTGAAAAAATCATCGCCTATGATCATTTCAAGCAGAAAATCATCATTATCGTCAACATTGAGACGCGTGAAATCGAAAAGACCTACACGGATGCGGTGTTGGAGATTGACCGCATGATGACGAAGATCCGAATGAGCATTGTGGCGCAACCGAGTGTGATGATTGCGGGAGAGTTCAAGAGCAATCTAACCAAAGAAAAGTTTGAGAATGATGTGTGCAAAGCAAAAGAATACATTGTCAATGGCGATATTTTTCAAGTGGTCTTATCGCAGCGCTTTGAAGCACCGGTTGCAGGATCGTTATTGAATGCATACCGCGTGTTGCGCACCACAAATCCTTCGCCATATATGTATTACATCAAGAACAACGACATGGAACTGGCGGGTTCTTCGCCCGAAACTCTGGTGCGCGTGCAAGATGGCGAAGTGACCACCTTTCCGATTGCGGGAACCAGAAAAAGAGGCGCAAATGAGGCAGAGGACATAGCATTGGAAATGGCGCTACTGGAAGATGAAAAAGAGTTGGCGGAGCACAACATGCTTGTCGATCTTGGCAGAAATGATGTTGGGCGCGTCTCAAAGTTTGGCAGCATTGAGGTGGATGAATACAAGACGGTTGCAAAATTTTCACATGTCATGCACCTTTCGTCCCTAGTCAGGGGAGAACTTGCGGAGGACAAAGACTGTCTGGACGCGTTGGCGTCGATTTTGCCGGCAGGGACGTTGTCGGGTGCGCCAAAGATACGCGCGTGTGAGATTATCGATGAGATTGAAGGCGTGAAGCGTGGTGTTTACGGCGGGGCCGTGGGATACATCGATTTTTCTGGCAACATGGACATGTGTATCACGATTCGTACCATAGCGAAAAAGGGAAACAGGGCATTTGTTCAGGCTGGTGCGGGCATTGTGGCAGATTCTGTGCCGGAAAGCGAATATTTTGAAACAATCAACAAAGCGAAAGCACTTATAGATGCCGTGGAACAAGCCAACGGCGAAATTATGTAGGGGGCGATGGAAATGGTATTAATCATTGATAATTACGATAGCTTTGCGTATAACCTGTACCAATATGTAGGCATATGCCATAGTGAGGTCAAGGTGCTGCGTAACGACAAGGTGACCTTGGAGGAAATTGAGGAAATGGCGCCATCACACATCATTATATCGCCAGGCCCAGGATTCCCAAAGGATGCGGGGATGAGCGGACCGGTCATTCGGCACTTTGCAGGAAAGATTCCAATCCTCGGGGTTTGCCTTGGGCACCAGACCATTGGCGAGGTGTTTGGCGGGGAGGTCGTGCATGCGAAAGAGTTGATGCATGGGAAACAGTCCGTCGTCTCTCTTGATAACACCTGCGAGATTTTCCGCGGGATGCCTGCGGAAATTGAGGCGGCAAGGTACCATTCGCTTGTTGTTTCACGTGAAACATTGCCAGAATGCCTTGAAATCACTGCGTTAGAAGGCACGGGAGTAATCATGGGACTCAAGCATAAAGAATTTCCAGTATTTGGGGTTCAATTCCATCCGGAGTCGATTTTAACGCCGCAAGGGATGGAAATCATCAAAAACTTTCTGGGGGTGACGATATGATTCAAGAAGCGATTCATTTACTGGTTGAGAAGCAAGATCTTCCAAGCGAAACGATGACGCAAGTCATGCATGAAATTATGGAAGGAAAGGCAACACAGGCACAGATGGGGGCGTTTTTGACTGCTCTGCGCATGAA
>JBAXOJ010000052.1:0-13900 GCA_037133315.1 Clostridia bacterium | reverse complement strand
GTAGAATCAGAGACACTGAGTAGTTGCATCAATCCACTATCTGGATCGTTTTGATATAGTTTTATCGTTCCATTATTGAAAATTAAACGCATGTTATAATAGTAATAACCTCTAAAATTCGCATATGTATGATCTAGATAAGTTGTGTTACCATTCACAACCTTCTTCAGCTCAAAACCAAATGCATTGTTGCTCGCACCAAAAACATCTAAACGATATCCATTGGTCAATGTTCCTGTTGAAGTTGTTCCACTTTCGTTAAAATACATGGTATAAACGCTGTTCGAATCATTGTTGCCTTTTATACCGAATTCAATGACCTTGTTTGAAGGCAAAGAGGTAGTTGATCGGAATGCATAATAAGTCGTCGCAGGTGTTAAGAATAATGCTTTTCCATCGTTAGCGTAGAAATCTGGTCTCCAAGTCGGTGCAGTCGTAGGCATAGGAGTCGAATTTGTAACTTGATACCAATTGAGTGGAATACTTTGAGAATCATCAACTATTTGCGGACGATAATTCGGAGCAGGTGTAGGATTTGCTGGTGTCGTAGCGGTCGGTTGGAAAGGCGGTGGAGTTGCATCCCCCTGAGCGGATGGTGTAGCACCTAAAATTGACCACTTCGCATAATCAATCGATGTAAAGTCATCAGTAAAAACAGGGGCTCCAGGTGAATCAAACGTTTGTGAAAACTGCGGCGTAGTGGCAGGCTTATAAATTTCGATTTCTCTGAAATTCGTAGGCACACCTCCACCTTGTGAATTATTATTAATTCTAATCTTACTTGTATAAACTGGTTGTGAAAATACAAGAACTCTTTCGGAATCAATATTACCGATTATATCGGTACCTGGAACCATCTCCCAAGTAGTGCCATTAAAATAAGTTATCGAATACGAAGATGGATTTTCCTTCCCAAGTGTAGTGCCTGTCTGACCAGAAAAAACCTTGACGCCCCCCACCTGCATTGCAGAAGGTAAATTGATTGTATGATATGCAGCAAATCCAACATTGTAATCCTCACCGGTCATTTTTGAATTATCCGAAGTGATACCGTCGACAAGGAATTTTCCATTTTGAGTTCTTGGGCCATCTACAACTGTAGTAGGTGGTGGCGTCGATGCACCTGGAGCCCATGATACTTTTGCACCTAGATTTGGGACAACAGTAGGTTGTGGCACAGTTGCACTAAATGGATTAACAGATTCATATGTTGCGCCAAGTCTGATTTCATCAAAAACTGCTTTATAATAAGCCTCTGTTCCAACATATTTCATTGCACGAAATCTCATATCATTTAAAGTAATTGGAGTTGTGATCGTTGCATCTGGACTTGCAGGTGCAGTTGCGCTTAATGTCGGATTAACATAGAGGTTGAATGTCGATGTAGTATCCGTGTAATCAAAATTATACGCTAAAAAATAAGTTTTGTAAGGGATATTTGTTGTAGAAGTTCCGATTTGTTTGCTTAAAACTCTAATATATAGAAATTTGTTTGTAGCATCATAATAATAAGAATCTCCTGTATTCGTAGTAGGAGCTGGTATAACAATTGGATTTGCTGTAGCATAAACTCTAACTGTCACATACGCATTTCCAGTCACATTCACGCGAGAATTCGCTCCGAAATAACCAACCGTAACTCTTGAAGTTGAATTTGCCCCTCCATTTAATGTCGCACCTAATGCAGTGCTTTTAAACTCCACAGATCTTTCTGACACATCTAAACCGGCTGGCATGCCTATAGATTGAATATGACTTCCCCATAATTTTGTACCTGGTTTACCAATTAATCCTGTAGCTGGCGCTGGTGTCGTGCCTGGAGCAGGAGATGGAGTATAGATAGTATAATCCTTTAACGGTTTGTCGTAACTCAAATCAAGAAATCTTCCAACACTTCTGTAAGACCAGTTCGAATTAAAATACCTGCCAGTTGTGTTTAAAAAGTTCGCTCCGTCCGTATAAATCAGAGGCAATCCACTTGAAATTGAAAACGCATTTTTGGTTCCTCCGTCGGATTCGCACTGCCATGCGCCACTCCATCCGGTTCCACCGTTTCTGTTTGAAATACCACCTGTGTAGTCTATGCCATCATAGACAAGTGGATCTGCCGCCGCTGCACTAACACTTACAGGTGGTGCCACATACTGTGCAAATAACATAGTCGTCAAAAAAATCATTACTAAAACCTTCGTAAAACGCTTCATTCAAATATCCCCCTTTGTTTTCCGGAATTATGCTTAGAATAATTCCTTTTCTAATTTTTATATATTAATTATACACAATTTATTTTTATCAAGCAATAGATTTGTTCAAAATATAATTATTGTAATTTTGCATGCAAAAAAAGCTCCCAGTTTGGAAGCTTTTTCTGCATGGCATGGAAGGAGATTAACCATACCTATCTGTTTCGTAAGTTAGTCTGTTAGTTGTAATAATCTACAGTCTCGCCATAAACACCAACATCGTATCCGAGGTTAGACATCAACAATTCTGAGTCCGTACCATCGATGATACCGTCTAGATTCAAGTCGTTCATGATGACCATTACTTTTGCAAATCTTTTCATAACATAAACATCTCCCTTTGTTTTCCGGAATTATGCATTGAATAATTCCTTATATTTTTATATGTTAATTATACACATTTAATTTATTTCAAGCAATGGATTCTATCAAAATTAAAATTATTTCACCCTAGAATACCTCATATAAGACCTTGTACAAAAATAACCCTTCGGGAGGAAGCGTCTGCCCCGCCAACCCGCGCTCGCCTTTTTCCAAGGCGTCAGCAATTTGCCTTTCGGAACGTTTTCCAAGCCCGACCTCCATGAGCGTCCCGGCGATAATCCGCACCATGTTATACAAAAACCCGCTTCCTGTGAGTTCAATACAAATCAAGGATCCATCTTCAGCACCAAATGGACATTCGACCTCCGACACCTCTGCTTTATAGATCTCGCGTGTCGTCGATTTTACTTTGCTCCCCACTGCCATGAAAGCCGCAAAATCATGCTTTCCAACAAAAATTTGCGCTGCCTTTTGCATTGCAGACAAATCCAAAGGATTCGGAGCAAAATAGGCAAATTCAGGTATGATAGCATTACGTCGGAACGCATTCCAAATATAATAGCGATACACTTTGCCTTTCGCATTAAAGCGCGCATGAAACGCCTCTGGCACTTCTTCCGAAGAAACGATTGAGATATCCTCTGGCAAATACGCGTTAATCGCAAACGAAAACCGTTCCGGCGGAATGGGCGAAGCAGTATGAAAATTCGCCACTTGAGCAATTGCGTGCACGCCGGAATCTGTCCGCCCTGACCCGTTGAGCGCAACCGACTCCCCCGTCGCTTGTGCAATTGCGGTCACAATGGCTTGTTGGATGCTGAGACCGTTCTTTTGTTTCTGCCAGCCGCAATAATTTGACCCTTTATATTCAATCGTTAATTTGATATTTCTCATACACACTCCTGTGATTTAAACCATCTTGTATGTCCGTGCTACACTATAGAACCCGCCAGCTCTGCAACGGATTGAAACTGGGGTCCCCTTTTTATTAATTGGGATTTTAATGTTAAAACGCCCAGTCTTAGCATTTGCATATGACGTGTATTTTTTAGATCCAATGGTTGCTTGCACTGCAGACCCTTTCGTCGCCGTTCCGGCAACAACACCACCTGCGTGTTTGATTGGGTTTACATTTGGCGCCGCAGGGACGACATACAAGATTTTCGTTCCGCTGTGCTTTCCGTTATAAAGATAAGTGGTTGCCATGACTTTTGTACCTGCTTTGAGTGGTTTCGCCATTGACACATCCCATTGCCCTGCATAGATTTCAGCATTGGCGATTTTGGAGCCCATCGCAACCTTGACACGTCCGCCGTTCATGGCAGTGCCAAAAATCGTATCTGCAAAGTTCGTAATATAACGAATCGTTGGTTTCAAAGGTGCTTGGACTGGATAGGGCGAAGTGCTCGGCGCTAAGGTCGGCTTTGGCGTTGGTGTTGGCGCTGGCGTCACAAAAGGAATCGTCGTCTGGGAAACCAACGTCATGATACTATTTGCTGGTAGCGAAATGGCGCCATTTGTCACCAACCCCATATTGGAGCAATTCTGTCCCGCTGTGGCAGTTGTAAGATACGCGGTGAAACTAGCAGGCACATTGGTACCGCTGAGTGTGACTGTTTTGTCCACTGCGGAGGAATTGATTAGGACGGAAGTGAATGTTTTGGATGCATCATTATAGAAGGATGTGGATAAGATGTCTGCATCCGTTGTCGTCGAATCAACCATGACTGCGCCAGGACGAATGTATCTGTAAAAATGCTTACTGACGTAGTAGCGTTTTCCAACCGTCAAGTCGGACATTAAGGAATAGAAACTTTGCGCGTTTGTCCTGGGCTCACTTCCCTGCCAGTAGACCCACCCTGCTGCCTGCCCGTATTTCAAAGCAGAGTTGATAGCCAATCCAAGATCCAAAGCCCCCGGCGTGGTCCCGTTTGCGAGCCAGTTTTCAGAAAAACCAGAGGTTTCGGTCATCCACGAAGGTTTTTTTGTTGGCTGATAGAAATTTTGCAGAACACTCTCCCAGAGGGTTTTGTGTTTTGCGATTGCAGTCGCCTGCACGCCATCCGCGTAGCCGTGAAACGCAAAGATATCGATGCTGTTTAATGCCGCAGCGTCACTGATCATCGCGCCCGTATAGAACGCGTCTGGATTCGACGCTTCGCCTTCGAGCATGTTTTCGCTGCCGAACACTTTGACATTCGGATAACTTGCTTTGACCGTCGGAATCACGTTGTTGATGAGTTCCACGTACCATTGACTCGTGTAAACGCAAGAGTTATAAGTCTCCACAAAAAGGGGTTCGTTTTGCAAAGAAACAGCATACACATCAATGCCAATTTTTTTGTACATATCAAGCGCCGAAATAATCCATCTCGCGTATTCGTTGTATTTGAGCGGATTCATCGTCCCGCCATTGAGCGTGCTATTGTGCACTCCGTCCCGCGTCGCCCAGTTGTTTGGGTAAGCGCCAAGTTCCGTTGAATTGATTTTGAATTCGCCAGGTGGCGACCACACACTAAGAATAACCTTCAGTGGCACACCCAACGCATCCGCCTTGTTTTTCAGCGCTTGTACCATCGGCCTTTGCTTGTTCCAATTCGCTGACTGCGGGTTAGAAACCGTACTTGAATCGACCGGATTGTAGGGTGCAATCTCGTTTCGCCAGATGGTAATGCCAAGGTCGCCAAGAATTTTTTCTAGCCACGCATCCGAGTAAAATGGACCGTTGCCCCACCAGACATCTTGCGCACCGAAGAATCCAAACCCATCCATGGTTTGTTTGGTTTTCGTAAAATCGACTTGAATGGTTGCGGTTGTCGAAGCAGCCTCAATCGCACCAGCGCTTTGCGCAAGTGGCGCCATCCCCAGTGAAACAATCATCATAAACACAAGTACACACAGTAGTAATTTCTTCATTCTTTTCATCCTTTCAATTTAAGCGTAATAATTCACCGTTTCGTTATAAAACGAAACATCAAGGCCAAGATTTGCAAAGAGAGCTTCGGAGTCACTGCCGTCAATGATCCCGTCTAGATTAAGATCGTACTGTGGGATGTAATCTACATCCCCATATCCATAGCCAATATAGCTGAATAAAGATTCCGAGTCCGAACCATCCACAATGCCATCGGGATAGACATCCCCAGGAATAATCGGTTTATCCGCAAGATACACGTTAGAACTTCCCACAATCACGGCTATGTCTCGGGTCAAATACCCAAGTCTAGATACTGTGAAAAAATAACTACCTGCCGAAAGGTTAGGAACCGTGACTGTTTTCAGCCTAGGGTTTGCTTGGATAGTGGCGATGATTTGGCTGGAAAGATACGATGGTTTGACTATAATTGTGGTCTGTCCCGTCGTGTTCATGAATGCATCGTAAATCGCATCGCCTGTTTGCAACGGTTCCGCCACTGACTGACACCGGAAGGCCATCAAATGATCGGTCTCGGGTTCGTTTTGCAACGTGACCAATTCAAATTCCTGATAGACAATATCCCCCGCGCTATTCGTTGCCTGAATCACAGCACTTCCAGGCTCCTTTCCCGTGAACACACCGTTCACTTCGTGATATACATTGAAGTCCCCATCCATTTCGTGCACGCGCCAACGCGTTAACGACTGGTCAGAATCCTCTGGAACATAGTCTAATTCTAGGTTCACCGTTTCATTTTTCATGACCGAGATGGATGTCGCATTTTCAAGAATTTTTGTCGACTCTGCCAACACTGGCATCGGCACGATGCGCGCCGCATTTCCATCGATTTGGCCAGAGGAATTATCGCCCCACGCCCATACCGCGCCGTCCGTTTTAATTGCTAGAGCGTGAGATAACCCAATTGAAATCGTTGCAACGTCATACGCAATCACTTTCTGAAGGACAACTGCATTATCCGTAGTCCCGTCCCCCATCTGTCCGAGTGTATTGTCCCCGCATGCGTATAGCGAATGATCCGTCATGAGTACCATTGAGTTGGTCAATCCTGCGGAAACATCTGAAACACCGCTCGGCAAGATTGGTTTTGGTGTCAAAGCTGGTGTCGTTTCTCCGTCTCCCAACTGACCAGAGGCGTTTTCACCCCATGCCCATAGCGATCCATCGGACTTGACCGCTAAATTGTGTTTTCCTGCTGAGAAGTTGACTACATCGGAGATTGCAACCTGTTTGGGCGCGTTACATTGCGTCGTGGTGCCATCGCCGATTTGACCTGATTCGTTCAGTCCCCAGGCCCATAAGGACCCATCCGTTTTCAAAGCCAGGCTATGATAGTCCCCTGCAGCGATTTTCGCAACGCCTTCATCAATAATCTGCTTAGGCACCAAGGAATCCTCTGTCGTAGTGTCTCCGATTTGTCCCCAAACGTTGTGCCCCCAAGCCCAAATAGACCCGTTAGTTTTTAGAGCAAGACTGTGTTCTGCGCCAGCAGAAATTTCTTTCACGCCAACGGCAATGATTTCTATAGGGATATTGCTAAAATATTGACTTCCGTCTCCCAATTCTCCGTAATCATTTCTACCCCAAGCCAACACAGACCCATCCGTCTTTAAAGCGAGCGTGAAATAGGCGCCAGCGGAAATTTGTTTGACCCCGCCTTCAATAATCTTTTTTGGTGCCAAACAAAAATCAAAGGAACCATCCCCAATTTGCGCTTCGCTATTGTCACCCCAAGCCCATACGGACCCATCATCTTTTAAAGCGATGCTATGAGAATACCCAGAAGAAACGTGCGCAAATCCACTAGTAATAATCTTTTTCGGGTTTGGGTTGATACTTGATATCCCACTACCAAGTTTTCCAGAAAAATTATCCCCCCAACTCCAAAGGGAGCCGTCGGCCTTGATTGCTAAAGAGTGTTTCTCCGCGCAAGCAAACGCAAAAACACCTGACTCGATCATCTGCACAGGCACGCGAGAGTTTTTTGTAGACGCATTGCCAAGTTGTCCGAAGTCGTTTTTCCCAAAAGACCAGCAGGTGCCATCCTCCTTTTGTATCATGGCATGATACCCACCAGCAGAAATAGCTGCAATGCCCTGCGTAAAAATCCGGTCGGGTTCAAACTTGAGTGACCACGTTCCGTTACCTAACTGCCCAAACGCATTTTGACCCCAACTATACAGCGCCCCACCTGTCTTCAGCGCAAGAGAAAAGTCAGCACCTGCCGCGACCTGCAAGACGCCATTAGCCATAATTTCTACAGGCGCAGTCTGCATGGTTCTTGTCCCATCGCCGAGTTGATTAGAGGAATTGTCTCCCCATGCCCATGCAGAAGAATTCGTCATAATTGCTAATGCGTGAGATGTTCCTGCAGAAATTGCCGAAACGTCACTCGCAATGATTTGTTGAGGTGTAGATGCATTATCCGTGGTTCCATCTCCAAGCTGCCCGTTGTTGTTACAACCCCACGACCACAGAGACCCGTCTTGCTTGACTGCAAGGGAAAAAAACTCTCCCGCCGCAATCGCGACGACCCCGCCGTCAACAACTTTGACTGGTACATCGCAAACATCTTCCGTTCCGTTGCCTACCTCACCAAAGCAATTATATCCCCACCCCCACACGGACCCGTCATTCTTGAGAATCAAAGTAAAGTAACTACCTGCTGCGATATCCTTAACCCCACCAAAAACAACCTTCTTCGGGGTCGTCACGGTCTGAAGTGTGCCATCTCCAATTTGCCCACTTGACCCATCGCCCCACGTCCACACGTTTCCTTCTGCGTCCAGCGCAACAGAATGCGCAACGCCGCCATCCACTTTTACAAACACAGTCGTAGGCGCATCACCGCCAACGGCGAGCACCTGGCGCCCCAGTTCAAAGTTGAAGAATGTGGCGGTTATAATGAATAGTATGGATAAAATCATTGCGATGCTTCTCATTCTCATGGGTCGAACTCCTTCGGTTCTAGATTTTCAAATTTTCAAGCAGTTGCTCTTTCAACCAACTTGACCCCACCAACGTATCGCCCTCTTCGAGGAGGTGCGCATAAATTTTGACGCGCATTGCCTTCAAGAAGTCCGCATAACGTGGTTCTTTGGAAAGATTCACGAGCTCATTTGGGTCAGCAATCAAGTCGTAAAGTTCATCGACATCGCACGTATTCCAAATGTATTTCCATTCTTTCGTCCGCAACATCCGCATCGTATAAAGGCCAAACTGTTGTCCGTTGAAGGTGCTGATGATGCAGTCACGCGAGTTTTCAAATGGGTCCGCACGGAGAAGCGGTGCAAACGTTTTGCCCACAAAGCCTTTGTCCTGATGATCAATCTGAAGTAGGTCCAAAACAGTCGGCGCCAAGTCCAATGAGGCCGAAATGAATCCCTCGTGAGAGGAACCTGCTTGAATGTGACCAGTCCACCGCGCCAACAGCGGGACGCGCACCACGTCGTCATAGAGTACGTAGTGTTTGTCAACCATCTTATGCCCGCCACACATGTCTCCATGATCTGCGGTAAAGAGGATCAGCGTGTCTTCTGTCAAGCCGTTCGCATCAACGAAATCGATGACCTGTCCGACGGCGTCATCCATCTGCGTGATGAAGGCGTAGTAACGCGCGACGATGTGTTTCCAGTCTTCCCAAGTGTATTGGTCAACCTTCCAACTATGCAGTTGCTGGCGCTGGATATATGGCTTATTTTCGAAGGTATCGCCAAACGACTCCCAGACCGGGATTTGATCGGGGTCATACAGCTCCGCAAACTCCTTAAGTGGCGTGCACGGCAGGTGTGGTTCGCTGAAGTCAAGTCGAATGTGCCACGGCTGGTCCTCCTTGGTGTAACGCTTGATCATGTCAATGGTCTTGGCTGCCTGCCAATGGGTGGTCGCGCTTTGTTTCGGGCCGTGATCGATTTCCCCGCGCCAGTCTGACGTGAAATCCATCTCTCCAAAGGCTTTTTTTCGCTCGAGTCTAGCATTCCAAGGGTTGATATATTCGTCGAATCCAAAGTGGGTCGGATCCTTGTCGGGGTGCACGTGCCATTTGCCGACATACCCGTTATGATAGCCCTGATCCTTCAGTTCCTGCGTCCAAGTGTAGATGTCTTCAGGCATTGCCGGCGATTTCATCCCGCCCGCGCCATCGTAATTCCAGTACGCGCCAAAGGACTCCACGCGCCTTCCACAGAGCATCGACTGACGTGCTGGGCAACAGGTTGGAATGGCCGAATACGCATGCGTAAACACAATCCCCGCGCGCGCGAGTTTGTCCAAATTCGGCGTCATCACAGGGTATTTTTCGGCATAGCCAACACAGTCATGGCGCAACTGATCTGATACAATAATTAAAATATTGGGTCGCTTGCTCATTTCGGATGCTCCTCGTCATTATGCTAGCTGTGTGGGCAAAACGCCCACGCCTCTGATTATACAGTATTGTGACCCTGTTGAAAATAGACAAAGAGCGTAAAGGTAACTGCATGCCGTTGGCGCAAAGTCGCCAAAGCGGAAAGGTAACTGCATGCCGCTGGCGTTGATGTGGCGAGTGTGTTAAAAACAGCCCTTCTAATCCTGTCCGCGCGCCAGACCCCAGGATTTTAACACAAAAAAATCCTTAGACCTGCACATTTTAACACACCGTCGTGAAATCTTCGATATTAACTCGATTTCTCGACTCATTTTGGCCCTTAACTGGACCAAAAAATCAGTAAAACAGCAGTGATTTATTGGTGTGTGTTAAAATGCTGACCTCTAGGGATTTTTTCGTGTTAAAAAAGGTGCCTCTGCCGCGTATACAGGAACAGAGGTGCCTTTTTTAACACACCCCCGAATTTAGTCAGCTGGTTCCGGTTCTCTGGTGACCAGAGAACCGGAACTAACTGCTTAAAATTAAGAGACTTTAACTATGCGACTTGCGCTGTATTGCCCGCCTGCAAAGCAGCGTACAGAAACGACTGTGCCCTTTTTGAGCTTTGGAATCTTGATGGAGTAGGCACCTGTCGTCGCATTCGCTTTACTCGAATAAGTCTTGGTGCCAATTTTGGCATACACCATCGAACCTTTGGTTGCTGTGCCTTTCACTGCGATTTGCTTTGATGTGATTGGTTTGACCGTCGGCGTAAAAGGACGGACGAAAACCGAGGTGATGCCACTCGAGAGGTCTTTGTACTCGACTTGCGCACTTATCTTAGTGCCAGCTTTCAAAGCGGCAGATAGTTTTACTTTCCAAGTGCCCGTCATGGAGATGGCAAAGAAGGTTTTTGCGCCAATTGAGACGGTGACGGTGCCGCCGTTGACTGCCTTTCCTGAAATAATTTTCGCCGTATTCACAACCGGATTGATAAGTGGTTTAGGTGGCGTCGTTGGTTTTACCGTCGGCTTTGCAGTCGGGGTAGCGGTCGGAGTGGCCGTTGGGATCGGGGTCGGGGTCGCGCTTGGTGCAAGCGTCGGCGTTGGGGTGGCGACTGGCGTTGGGGTGGCGACTGGCGTCGGAGTGGCGACTGGCGTCGGCGCTGATGTTGGGGAAGCAGTCGGCGCTGTGATCGGCATGTCTGCCTGGGCCACTAGCGTCATGATGCTGTTTGCAGGCAACACAATTGAGCCATTTGTGACAATACCCATGTCTTTGCAGTCCACGCCAGAATCTGCAGTCGTAAGATACGAAGTGAATGATGTTGGCACATTTGTGCCAGAAAGGGTAATCATTTTAGGTGTAGCGGAAGAATTGATTAAGACCGAGGTAAATGCTTTGCTGACTGGGTTGTAGAATGCGCTGGAGAGCAAGTTTGTGTCCGTCGTTGCGGCTTCCACCATGACGGCGCCTGGCCGGATGTATCGATAGAAGTGTTTGCTGACATTGTAGCGCTTACCGACGGTTGTGCCGCTCATCAATCCATATTCATTTGTAGCGCCATTGCTTTGGCTCCCTTGCCACCAAACCCAGGCGGATGCCTTCCCATATTTCAAAGAGGATGCAATCGCGATTCCGAGATCCAGCGCTCCAGGCTTACCAGAAGAAGCGAGCCAGGTGTCGACATAGCCTGAGGTTTCGGTCATCCAGGAAGGTTTTTTTGAAGGCACTTGGAAGTGGGTATACGCACTTTCCCATAGGGCTTTGTGTTTCGCGATCGCGGTGGCTTGCACGCCATCCGAATAGCCGTGGTAGGCAAGCACGTCGATGTTGCTCAGCGCACCTCCCAAAATTGCCTTCGTGTAAAAGTAATTGAAATTATTTTTATCAGGATCCGCTTCCATTCCTAGCATGTTCTCCGAGCCGAAAATTTTCACATTTGGGAAGGAGCGCTTCACAATTGGCACCACTTGATTTAGCAAATCACAATACCAGGCATTGGTGTATCGGCAGGAATTGTACGGTTCTAGAAAAAGAGGTTCGTTCTGTAGAGAAACTGCGTAGACATCCACACCGATATTTTTGTACATGTTTAAGCCGTCGATGATCCACTGGGCATAAGCCGCGTATTTTGTTGGATCCAAAGTGCCGCCATTGATGGTAGAATTATGCGCGCCGCCACGCGTCGCTGCTGTATCGCCAGACCATGCGATGGTGCAGTTGATTTTGAATTCCCCTGGAGGCGACCAGACCGTCAAGATGACTTTCAGCGGTTCCCCAAGGGCAGCTGCTTTGTTCTTGAGCGCGATGATCATGTCTTTTTGTTTCGACCAGGGAGCATCAAGCCGGTTTGACGCGGTGGTCGAATCGACAGGGTTGTATGGTTGCAACTCATTTCGCCACATGGTCATCCCCATATCGGAGACGACTTTTGTCAGCCAGGCATCGGAATAGAAAAAGGATGGACTGGAGGAGCCCCACCATACGTCTTGCGCTCCGAAGAAGCCAAAGCCGTCAATCGTCTGATACGTCTTGGTGGCATCCACATTTATGGTGACAGGTGTTTCGCCCGCCGAATGCACGAAGTCTGCGCCTGTCCATACAAACACGAACACAAACACTAAAATTGTTGCAATCATTTTTTTCATCACAAAAACACCCTTTTCCTAAATCATAATTTAGTACCGATAACTAAATTATATATTGAAAAAAAGTGAATTCAACGAAATCGTAAAAATTATTTCATTATTCTATGAAATTTACTAATCCGCGCAAGGCGAAACGTTCTTTCCAAGCATAGCCGCGCCAATAATCCCGGCGTCGTTGCCCATCAAGGCTTTGACGATTTTTGATTTTGGTACCAACGTCTCAGAAATGGAGTGGGCATAAATCCTCGCGTAAACATACTCCCGAATGGGTTTCAACAGGTTTTCCCCTTCATTGCTGATGCCACCGCCGACGCATACAACCTCAGGCGAAAACGCATTGATCAAATTCACAAGCCCTTCGCCGACGTATTTAATATAGCGATCCACGACCTCTTGAGCGATTGCATCGCCTTGTCGAGCCGCGTCAAATGCCGTGCGTGCGCTTGTATTTTCAAGTTTGCCTTCTTTTGCGCATGCAGTAATCAAGGATTCTGGATGTGCTTTTCCTGCCTCGATGGTCTGACGAATCAGCGCGGTGCCAGAGGCATACGCCTCCAAACAGCCTTTGCGGCCACAGGTGCATTGTTCTCCATCCATGATGAGCAAGGTATGACCAAATTCCGCTGCTAGGTTGTTGAAGCCGCTATAAATCTTCCCTTCACTGATAATCCCGCTGCCGACGCCGGTGCCAAGGGTGATGGTGACCGAGCACGCAGTGCCTTTCGCAGCGCCTGCTTCGCTCTCCGCGAGTGCCGCACAGTTCGCATCGTTATCAACAAACACTGGCAAGCCTGTGAGCCCTCCTACAACGCCTCTAATGTCCACGTTTTCGAACTTCAGGTTATTCGCATAGGCGATCTTCCCCTCACGCGCGTTCGCAGTCCCAGGGGCACCAACCCCTATGCTGATGACTTCAGATTTCTCAATGCCATGATCCGCGATCAACTGGTTGACCAAAGATGCCATATCTTCGAGAATCAGTTGGCTTTCGCGCTCATTTTTTGTAGGAATGCTTTCTTTGCGCAAAATCTCTCCCGACTCACTGACGATCCCTGCCGCAATATTCGTGCCACCTAAATCAATACCAATGTAATACATTTGTTTCCCTCCAATTTTCGAAAAGTCTCGAAACCGTAGAAAGCAAACATTCCAAAGTTTCTCTATTTCTCGATTCCTTCCAATTCAATTTCAATCCTTCTTATTACGCCTCGCAAACATTTTGATTATTATCTGTTTAGCGGAATGCTTTCTACTTACTGCGTCAAGCCTTCGCTAGCGTATCACATACGCCGACGCTTGACTTTCCTTGTCTTTCGAGCTTTCGAAAAAAATTATCCCCCCCTATATTAAAGCCTTCCCGTAAACCCGTAGTACTATTTCTACTGCCACTAAAATCAAAAAA
>JBAXOJ010000051.1:0-14197 GCA_037133315.1 Clostridia bacterium | reverse complement strand
TGGTGGAGATGAGGGGAATTGAACCCCTGTCCGAAACCAAGTTCACAAGCGTTTCTCCGGGTGCATTCTGCATTTTGACATTCCCTCCGCCAGACTCCCACAGACAGGATTCAGACTTTAGTATCCTTTATTACTGTTGCGGCTCAAGGCTACCACTACAACAGGGCTAGAGTTTGACCTCCGTCTCAAAAGGGCTGATTTGGTGACGCCCGGGCCCCTTGGCACAGCTACCAAGGCCGAACGGCTACTTAATTAAGCAGCAAATTGTAATTCTGGTTTAGCGTTTAAGCTATTTCTCGTTTTTTTAGGAGGCCAACGAGATCCTCCACCCGCTTAACTTGTTTCATCAATCCCGTCGAAGCCAGTACACCCCCATAATGAAGATTTCTTTCACGATTTTGAAAGAAATCAAATTATGCTATTGATAGAAGCTTTTCATTCTTCTGTCAATCTCGCGCTTTGCATCGCGGTCAGCAATGTCGTCACGTTTGTCGTAAAGTTTCTTACCTTTGCAAACGCCTATCTCTATTTTAACTCTTCCTCGCTTGAAATACAACTTCAAAGGAATCAGTGTTAATCCTTCTTGCCCGACTTTCCCCATCAATTTCATGATTTCCGTCTTGTGCATGAGCAACTTGCGCTCTCGCTCAGGCTCCTTGTTGAAGATGTTGCCCTGTTCGTAGGGGCTGATGTGCAACCCGGAAAGAAACAGTTCGCCTGATTTGACATAGGCGTACGAGTCCTTGAAGTTGATTTTGCCTTGGCGGATTGACTTTACTTCCGTACCGGCCAACACCACGCCAGCCTCAATCGATTCCTCGACAAAGTACTCATGTCTCGCTTTTTTATTCAATGCAATAATTTTTATCGCTTCTTCCGCCATGACTCATTCACCTCCAGTCGGAAATTTATTATAGCATCTTCTCTTGACATTTCAAAGCATTATCTTTAAGTCATAAGTTCCAAAACTCGTTCAGCCAAAACCTTCGGTACGCGTAGATCACCGTAGCCTGTTCCAAGGAAGATTCCGGGTTTCGTGTCGCCATGGAAGTCGCTGCCGCCAGTTATAATTAAATCGTGGCGAGCGGCAAGTTCTTTTACCTTTTGCTCGTCTCCGCGTTGATTTTCGACGTAAACTGCTTCAAGGCCTTTCAATCCCCTCGCTTTCAGCGAAACAACAAGCGTCTCGAGATTTGGGTCCGTTAGGGAGCTTAGCAACGGATGTGCAAGCACAGCGACTCCACCGTTTTCGCTGATCAGACTGAGCACTTCTTCTGGAGAAAGCTTTTCCTTTTCTACGCAAAGAGAACCGCCTGGCATTAAATATTTTGCGAAGGCTTCCTTTCTTTCTTTCGCAAAGCCGTTTTCAAGAAGTGCTCGCAAGAAATGACCACGAGTGATAATTGACTTCGGAGACTTAGATTTGAAATATTCCTCGGAAATAGGGAGCCCGATTTTTTTGGCCTTCTCGAACATCTTAGCGTTTCGTTCGTTGCGAATTGTGAGAAGTCTTTTTTCATAACGACTCATTTTGAAAATGTTTTTATGATTTAAATATCCTAATATGTGAATTGAACTGTCATCTTCCAAATCAATATTCAAATTAGCGACATCAATGGTGAGTTCAATCCCTGTAATAAGGTTTACCCCGAGTTTGTCTGCTGCGCAAAGTGCTTCTTCAATTCCAGCAATCGTGTCGTGATCCGTTAACGCGACATATGCAAGACCAATTCTCTTCGCTTCGCCTATAATTTCACTTGGAGTGAATGTTCCATCCGATTCAGTTGAATGAGCGTGTAAATCGCAAAACTCTTTCATTTTTCACCTAAAAAAGTTTTAGTCCAGGAACAGCATTTAAATCTGCTTCTGAAAACTCTCCTTTTAAAAATTTATGATGCCCTGCGACCGCAATCATTGCTGCGTTGTCGGTACAAAAGATGGGCGCTGGGTACGTGACTTGGATCCCGAGAAGCCCAGCTTTTCTTGTCATTTCGGTGCGAAGCAAGGAATTGGAGGCAACGCCTCCGGCGATTGCGATGTGCGCAGAGCCTGTTCGAGTCGCGGCAGCGGTGGTGTGGTCCGTCAGGACGTCGACGACCGCCTTTTGGAAGCTCGCAGCTATGTCCGCTACGTGAAGCGCCTCGCCTTTTTGCTCAATATTGTGAATGTGATTGATGACCGCGGTCTTCACGCCGCTGAAGCTGAAGTCCAGGCAGTCGTCAGGGAACTTGACGCGCGGAAACTTGATCGCGTCCGGATTGCCTTCCTGCGCCGCCTTGTCAATCAATGGGCCGCCTGGGTAACCAAGGCCAATTGTGCGAGCGACTTTGTCAAACGCCTCGCCCGCCGCGTCATCACGCGTTCGCCCGAGGACCTCGAACTGGTCGAAGTCAGTGACGTTGACGATGTGGCTGTGCCCGCCCGATACGACGAGGCAGATGTACGGCGGCTTCAAACGTGGCGCCGTCGACAAGTAGTTCGCCGCGATGTGCCCTTCGATGTGGTTCACGCCGATGAGCGGAATGCCCGAAGCCCAGGCCATGCCTTTTGCTGCTGAAATGCCGACCAACAACGCCCCCACCAGCCCCGGCCCGTAAGTCACCGCAATCGCGTCGATGTCGCAAAGCGCGACCCCCGCCTCTTTCAACGCCTCGTCCACCACCTGCACGATGAGGTCCAAGTGATGCCGCGAGGCGATTTCTGGCACGACGCCACCGTAGAGTTTGTGGATATCAATTTGCGAGGAAATGACATTCGACAAGACTTCCTCCCCAGCACGAACGACAGCTGCGGCAGTTTCGTCGCAGCTTGTTTCGATGCCAAGTATGAGGATCTCGTCGTTGTGTTTCTTCATCATTTTATGCTGTGTCGCCAGCGATTCGTTTCTGTGGCTTTTTGACTTCCTGCTTTTTCAACGGTTTGTTTTCGTTGTGGATGATGGTCGGATGTGCGCCGTTTTCGACCGTTTCAAGAGTGATGATGCATTTCTCGATTGTCGTCTCAGAAGGGACATCAAACATCACGTCAAGCATGATTTCTTCCATGATTGCTCTGAGTCCGCGTGCACCAGTGCTGCGCGCCTGCGATTTTTTCGCGATGGCAGCGAGAGCGTCCGGCTCAAATTCGAGTTCCACATCGTCATATTCAAAGAGCTTTTTGTATTGTTTTACGAGCGCGTTCTTTGGTTCGCTCAAAATTCGGAGCAACGCTTCCACATCAAGCTGATGCAAGGTCGCGATAACGGGCAGTCTGCCCACAAACTCAGGAATCAGGCCGAATTTCACCAAATCCTGCGGCGCAACTTCTCTCAACACAACGCCAATGTCAAATTCCTTTTTGCTTTCGATTTTCGCGCCAAAGCCAATCGACTTTTTGCCGACGCGGTTCTGGATGATTTTCTCGAGGCCATCAAATGCGCCGCCGCAGATAAACAAAATATTCGTTGTGTCCATTGCGATGAATTCTTGGAGGGGGTGCTTTCTCCCACCTTGCGGTGGAACGTTTGCCACGGTGCCTTCCAGGATTTTAAGAAGCGCCTGCTGTACTCCTTCGCCACTCACGTCGCGCGTGATGGATGGGTTCTCCGACTTGCGCGCAATTTTATCAATTTCGTCGATATAGATGATGCCGCGTTGCGCCCGCTCAAGGTCGTAGTTCGCAGATTGCATGAGCTTTAAGAGGATGTTTTCGACATCCTCACCCACGTAGCCGGCTTCCGTCAGGGACGTGGCATCCGCAATAGCAAACGGCACATTGAGCATCTTCGCCAACGTTTGCGCGAGCAAAGTCTTCCCGCAGCCCGTCGGACCAAGCAGAATGATATTGCTCTTTTGCACCTCGATGTCATCTTTTTTGCTGAGCTTTTTGCCCTTATTCTTGCTGCTGCCATTCAAGTTGCCATCCGCGCTGATGCGTTTGTAATGATTGTAAACAGCCACCGCCAAAGCCTTTTTCGCCTCATCCTGCCCGATGACATACTGATCGAGCATTTCTTTCATTTCTTTCGGCTTCGGCAATTCGTCAGGTTTCAAATCCTCGCGCACCT
Source organism: Clostridia bacterium (assembly GCA_037133315.1). Taxonomy (GTDB): domain Bacteria; phylum Bacillota; class Clostridia; order JBAXOJ01; family JBAXOJ01; genus JBAXOJ01. The sequence continues at coordinate 10,152 of JBAXOJ010000051.1, read as the reverse complement.
CGCTCGGCATTTCAAACTCTTCGTCGATGATTTCCGTGCACAATTCCACGCATTCGTTGCAAATGTAGACGCCCGGACCAGCAATCAGCTTGCCGACCGTCTCCTGTGGTTTTCCGCAAAACGAACATTTCACTGGCTTTCTATCGCTATATTTCGCCATCTAAACACCTCTTAGTAGATTTACTTTCTCTTTGTCATGACTTCGTCAATCAAGCCGTATTCTTTTGCTTCAACTGCGGACATGAAGAAATCTCGCTCTGTGTCAGCTGAGATTTTCTCAAGTGGCTGACCCGTTCTCTCTGCTAGAATTTCATTCAAACGCTTCTTAATCTTGATGATTTGCTCCGCATGAATTTGGATATCCGTCGCCTGCCCTCTTGCACCGCCGAGGGGCTGATGAATCATGATTTCGCTGTTTGGCAACGCAAAACGCTTGCCTTTTGCGCCTGCGGCCAACAAAAACGCACCCATACTTGCGGCCAGTCCCATACAAATGGTCGAAACATCGCATTTGATGTACTGCATCGTGTCATAAATCGCGAGTCCTGCCGAAACAGAGCCTCCAGGGCTGTTGATGTAAAGCTGAATATCCTTATCGGGATCGATTGATTCAAGGTAAATCATCTGCGCCACGGTCAGACTGGAAGTCACGTCGTTGACCTCGTCACACAACATGATGATTCTTTCTTTGAGCAGCATGGAAAAAATATCATACGAACGCTCTCCTCGGTTGGACTGTTCCACAACGATAGGTACTAAACTCATAGTATCCCTCCTAAAATTATTATTTCTTTCTCCTAAAATTTTACGCATTTGCTACGATAAAGTCAATGGTTTTCTTCATCGCGATGTCTCTTTTGATGTATTCGAGATCCGCTTCCAGCAACTGCTTTTTCAGATCTTCCGCAGTCTGCTTGTATTGTGCGGCGATTTTCTCGATTTCAGCATCAAGATCTTCTTGCGTAATCTCAAAGTTCTCAATTAGGCTGATTTTCTCGATACAAAGCTGCGCACGTACTTCTTTTTCCGCACGTTCTGCGTGCTGTGCGCGGAATTCCTTTTCGTCCATGCCCATGTATTCCATGTATTTCTTGACGTCAAGGCCCTGGTATTTCAAACGCATGTCCATGTCTTGAATCAACGCGTCAATTCTGCGCTCGATCATTGCTTTTGGCAGGTCGATGGTCGCACCCTCCATGATTTTCTCGATGCAGTCGTTCTCGTACTTTTGCGTCGCAATTTCTTCGTTCTTCTTAAGAATGGTCGCTCTGATATCATTTTTGTACTCTTCTAACGTATCAAACTCGCTGACATCCTTCGCAAACTCGTCATCAAGTGCAGGCATTTCTTTGAACTTGATTTCCTTTACCATACATTTAAACAATGCTGGCTTTCCTGCGAGTTCTGGACTGCCGTATTCCTCTGGGAACGTCACGTTGACTTCCACTTCCTTGCCGATTTCCGCGCCAACCAACTGCGCTTCAAAGCCTGGAATGAATGAGTTCGAACCAATCACCAGCGGATAATCCTCGCCCTTGCCGCCATCAAACGCCACGCCATCCACAAATCCTTCAAAATCAATGACTGTGTTGTCGCCGTCCTGCACCGGTCTGTCTTCGATCGAAACAAGGCGCGCGCTGCGCTCCAATGCCTTGTTGATCTCTTCTTCCACTTCTTCTTCCGATGCGACCGCAACATCCTTCACAACCCCAAGTTTCGTGTATGCGCCCAAAACTACTTCAGGCTTTACGACCACCTTCGCGGTGAACACAAAGTCTTCGCCCACGACAGGATTCTGGAAATCATAATCCGGTCTGTCGACAGGCTCAATTTTATTGTCTTCGATGGCCTTTTCATAGGCAGTCGGAATCACATCTTCCATAGCGTCTTCAAAAAACACGCCTTCGCCATACAGCCTCTCGATCATCTTCCTTGGTGCCTTGCCTTTTCTGAAGCCATGAATCTCATAATTCCGGCCATTTTTGATATACGACTTCTGGACACCGGCCTCAAAGGTCGCCGCATCCACTGTGATTTCCAACTGTACAACATTGTTCTCTAACTTCTCAATCTTTACATTCATTTCTAATTCCTCCGTACGCTATTTTTGTATTTGTTTGTTCAATAAAAGCAACTTAAAAATTATACCTTATCGAGCGCAACTTTTCAAGGAAATGACGCAAATCAAATCTTAAATGGTTTAAAATCCAAATGATCCGCTGAAACGAGTTTCAGCATCATTCCATCCAGCTCGCCTTCGAACGCGCGCGCACAGTTTTCGCCGTGTATGTGACCATAGATGCATGTTTGGACGCCGTATTTTAGCATCAGTGCGAAAAAACCGAAATCTTTGCCCAGCGCGTCTAGCGGCGGATAATGGAGCATCGCGATCAGCCCACCCGCTGGCGTTTCGGCGGCCAAGTCGGCATTCGCGTCCGGCGCTGCGCCCGCGCCGCCATTCAGGCGTACCGCTTCTTGCAGTGACATCTCGAAGCGGATCAGCTCGCGTGCGTGAATCTTCTGGTCTTCGCTGGTGAAACCGTCTTCACTTGGCGCCCGCCAGCCGCGTGTTCCGCAGATGATGCGGTCTTCGACGACGAATGCATTATTATATTGGAAGCGAATGGTGCGCAAGTCAGTGGCGGCGATGTATTTGTTCAGTTTGCTGGTCGTCTCCCACCAGTAGTCGTGATTGCCTTTCGAAATGATCTTTTGACCGGGGAGCGACTCGATGAATTGGATGTCCTTTTCGAGCTCGGCGAAGGAGATCGCCCAGCTGATGTCGCCGGGAATGAGCACGGTGTCTGCGGGTGTGACCGTGGCGCGCCAGTGTTGTTCGATGCGCTCCATGTAGTTCTGCCAGCGGTACCCAAAGACGTCCATCGGTTTTTCGACGCCAAATGCGAGGTGTAGGTCTGAAATTGCGAAAATTGCCATGCTGTTTTTTCTCCTGTCTGTTTGATTGCGGTGCGAGTGGGTGCGGTGGGCGCGGTGCGAGTGCGTGCGGGCGTGGTGGGCGCCGCGCAGCGCCGGTGCCTATGCCTGATAGGTCTTGAAGAAGCGCACGATGGTTTCGGCGACGCTCTGGTTGACGCCGGCGACCGTGCAGAGTTCGGCGACGGTTGCGTGTTTGATTTTTTCAATCGAGCCGAACTTGGTCAAAAGCGCTTTTTTGCGTTTGTCGCCGACGCCGATGATGTTGTCGAGGACGGAGGTGCGGTAGCGCATACCGCGCAGTTTCTTGTTGTATTCGATAGCGAATCGGTGCGCCTCGTCCTGAATGCCGCTCACAAAACGCAGCAGCGGCAGGTTGTTTTCGAAGTTGACCTCGACCCCGTCCGCGCGCATGAGTCCGCGGGTGCGGTGGCGGTCGTCCTTCACGAGGCCGGCGATTGGGAGTTCAATTCCCATAGAATCCAGCACCGTTTGAATCGCCGTGATGTGCCCCGTGCCCCCATCGACGAGGAGCAAGTCTGGCAACGGGGTCTTCGCCTCGGCCTTCAATCGCCGAAACACCGCTTCTTGCATGCTGGCGTAGTCGTTGGTGCCCGTGACCGTTTTGATTTTATACCGTCGATACTCTTTTTTCAATGGCTTTCCTTCCACAAACACCACCATCGACGCGACGCGCTCCGATTCTCCCGTATTCGACACGTCAAACGCATCAATGCGCCGCGCGAAGTGCGTCATCCCCAGCGCCATGCGCAACGCCTCCAGCCCCTCTCTTGCGGCAGTATCTTCCTTGATTTTTATCTCGTTGAAGCGGTTTAACGCAAAGGCGGCGTTTTCCTTCACCATTTCCAGTAGTTTCATCCGCACGCCGCGTTGGGGGACGACGATATGAACCTTACGGCCCTTTGTTTCGGAAAGCCAAGTCTCCACGAGTGCGTGGTCTTCGAATTCGTTTGGCACAGTGATTTCAGGCGGAATGAACTGGGCGACCGCGTAGTATTGCGACAAAAATTCACCGACAATTTCCGAGTCCGTCGACCCCAGCGTGCCCTCGATCATGAAGCTTTCGCGCCCCGTAACACGGCCATCACGGACCCAAAATGTCTGCATACAGGCGTCGGCGTTTGTGCGTGCAAACGCAAAGACGTCTTGATCCTCACCGCTGTTTGACACGAAACTCTGCTTTTCCATCGCCGTCTTCAGATGATGCAACTTGTCGCGCAAGCTACCCGCTTTTTCAAACGCGAGCGCCGCGGATGCCGCTAGCATTTGCGCCTTGAGGTCTTTCTCGAGCACATCGTATTTCCCGTCGAGCATGGCGGAGATTTCGCCGATCATTTTGAGGTACTCCTCGCGTTTGACCTGCTCTGGGATACAGCACCCCAGGCACTGAAAGATATGAAAGTTCAGGCACGCGCGTTCGCGCCCTTCTTCCTTCGGCAACACCTTATCGCACGTCTTCAAAGGAAACACTTTTTTAATCAACGCGATGGTTTCGCGCACCGAAAACGAGCTCGTATACGGGCCAAAATACTTCGACCCATCCTTTTCGACTTTGCGCACCATCATGATGCGCGGGTAGGTTTCGTTCATCGAAATCTTGATGTACGGGAAGCTCTTGTCATCTTTCAGCAAGATGTTGAACTTCGGCCGGTGTTTCTTAATCATGGTGCACTCGAGGAGCAGGGCCTCAATTTCAGTCCCTGTCAAAATATACTCGAACCGATCGATGTTTGCGACAAGCGCACGCGTCTTTGCAGAATCCGCATGACTCGAGGTAAAATAGGACCGCACACGGTTTTTCAGGGAGATCGCTTTCCCAATATATATAATTGTACCCGACTGATCCCTCATGATATACACGCCAGGTTTGTCGGGCAGTTTCTTTAATTCTTCTTTTTTGTCGAACATGATTCTTCCTCCAGATTATTCTGGCATATCCATTAAGAATTTTTCAAGCAGCTCTGCGGCCAACGCCTCGTCCGGCCCGTTGATGGACATTTCCACCCGGTCCCCACACGCGATGACGAGTGACAACACCCCGAGCAGGCTTTTCGCATTCGCGCTCCGACTTCCCTTGCTCATATAAATTTCCGACATGAACTCACCTGTCTTGTAGACAAGCAATGCCGCTGATTTCGCTCTGAGGCAGCCAGCGCCGCCGACCACGATGCTCTTTTTAATCAACTCGTTCACCTCATCCATTTCCAATTATTTGTTCAAACTCTTCCGCCACATAATCAGCGCGTCCTCGTGATTGTCTTCGTAATAGTCTTTTCGAATCGCCGCTTCCAAAAATCCAAATGTTTTGTATAGATGTATGGCCGCCATATTGCTGACCCGCACCTCTAATGTCATGGAAGTAATTCGACATGCATCCGCTTTCGCGATCAATCCAGCTACAATCTGGTGTGCAATGCCTTCGCGTTGTCTCTGCGGCGTCACCGCAACGTTCGTGATGTGGGCCTCGTCCAGAATCAGCCACATCCCACCATAACCGACAATATCTTGGCCGTCGCGTGCCACGATGTAATATGCAATTTCGTTGTCAATTTCCTGCAAGAATGCGTTTTCTGACCACGGAACCGCGAAACACAAAGTTTCAATCTCTATAATACCTTCTATGTGGCATTTTTTCAAGGGTTCAAAGGTGATTTTAGCCATTTTTCGACATCTTCCCACTTTTCAGTTCAAACATGCGCTCTGCTTGCGATTTTCTCAGGTAAAACGGCTTCAAAGACATCGCATCCGTCAATTCGCCTTTTTCAATCATGGTTTGCGCGACTCGCGCAACGTCTACTGCAGAATTCAGGTGGTTCCCGCCTTTTGCAAAACGGCAGCCTCCGGGTTTCATTTTTGTCAGCGCCTCTTGGTGAAGAAGCGCGCCATCGCCAGTAAAAATGACACTAGGGTATGATTCCAACTGCTCGACCAATGTCTCGATTGGAATCCCAAGGTAATCGGAATGGCTCACTAACGCACCGTCTTTCGACTCATAGACCGCAGTAAAGACCTGATTGTTTCTTGCATCCAGCATCGGACAAATGATGGCATCGGTATCAATCAGCGACATTGCCATCGCATCCAACGTCGGCACCGCGACCGTCGGCTTTTTGACCGCATACGCAATGCCTTTGACGATTGAAACGCCAATCCGTAGCCCTGTAAAAGAACCAGGCCCCACAGAAGCCGCATAATAATCAATGTCTTCGGGCGCAAGTTGGAGCGTGTCCATGAGCGCCGTGAGCATCGGCATGAGGTTCTGCGAATGTGTCTTCCCATTATTGATTGAACTTTCTCCGCGCACCACGCCATCCTCCAAAATTGCAACAGATGCAGTCGCTGCGGCTGATTCAACGGCTAATATTCTCAATGGTCAACCTCCTTTCAGTCTCATCAATGCGACTCATCCGGACATCGATATAGCGTGCCGGCAGCAAATCCTCAATGCGGTCCGCCCATTCAATCACACAAACGCCTTCCCCATACAGAAATTCGTTGAGCCCAATTTCCTCCATCTCGTCAGGATCCGTAATCCGATAGACGTCAAAATGGTGAAACGGCAACCTGCCTTCAAGGATATTCATGATGGCAAACGTAGGGCTCGTGACGTAATCTGTGACGCCAAGGCCTTTGGCAATCCCAGCGGCAAACGCCGTCTTTCCTGCCCCGAGGTCGCCGTTGAGCGCAACTACATCACCCGCTTTTAACTGCAGTGCAAGGTCTTCCCCCATCTGCATGGTCTCTTCCACAGAATGACTGATCAAATTGAGTGGTGCCTGATCAAGCCTCATAAACCACGTCTCCATTAATGATGGTCTTGATGACTTTCGTCTTCACAACCAACGGATGTCCATTAAAAATAACGATGTCGGCGTCTTTTCCAGCTTCCAAACTGCCCACACGGTCGTCGATTTTGTTGAGTTCCGCGGCGTAGATGGTAATGGCCTTCAACGCCTCTGTTTCATCCATCCCCTCGCGCGCCGCAACAGCAGCGCAAAGTGGCAAATGTTGAATCGGAATCACCGGATGGTCCGTCATCAGCGCAATTTTCACGCCTTTTTTGGAAAGGATACCTGGCGCCTTGATGTCAAGATTCTTGAGTTCAATCTTCGAACGATCGCAAAGAATCGGCCCGACAATGGCCTTGACCCCTTTTTCGACCAGGACATCTGCAATCATGTAGCCTTCGGTGCAGTGTTCGATGGTATAATCCAGCGAAAACTCCTCCGCCACGCGAATCGCCGTGACAATGTCATCCGACCGATGTGCATGAATCTTCAAGGGCAAATCACCCGAAAGCACACTCCGCAAGATATCTAATTTGATATCAAAGTCCGGCGCGGTGTTGTCTTCGGCGTTTGTCTCGTGCAGCATAATTGCATTGTCGTATTCTTGTGCTTTAAATAATGTCTCGCGCAAAATCGCCGCCGACGCCATTCGCGTGGTCGGGGATTGTTTCTTTTCGTGGTAGATGTTTTTTGGGTTCTCGCCGAGCGCCACCTTCACAGCCACTGGCGCCCTAAGGACCATCTCATCGACATAACGCCCGTATGTTTTCAAGGCAGCGAACTGACCGCCCAAAATATTCGCACTCCCCGGTCCCGTCACGACTGTCGTCACACCAGCCTCACGCGCTTCCACAAAGCAACGATCGTCGCTATAAATCGAGTCAATCGCCCGCAGATGTGGCGTCACAGGGTCCACGCTTTCGTTGCCGTCCTCGCCCTCGAACCCGACGCCGTCTCCCCACATCCCAATATGGCAATGCGGATCCACGAAGCCCGGCAGCACGTAATTGCCCTGCGCGTCGATGGTGTCGTCCACCTGAAACGTCGGCATTCCAGCACCCACCTCAATAATTTTCCCATTATCCCAAAGGATAAATCCATTCTCGATTTCCTGTCCTGCCATCGTCATAATCCTGCCGTTAATTAACGCTTTCATATCCATATCCTCCCGCGCGCTTGTTGCACGCCACTTTTTTATTGATTATATCATATCTTTTTCTGAATTGTGGGAATTCTGCTTTCGCACGGCACCTTGACCTGGCATTTCCCGCACCCTTGCCGCGGCTTGTACTTTTCTCGTATGACATTCATGTAGTCACAGCAAATGTCGTGGTTTTTTCCGTGCTCCATCGAAATGGCCTGGACGGGGCATTTTTTGACACACGCACCGCACATCGAGCAGTTTTCATAGAGTTCGGTGTAGGTCCGTTCGCTAGGCGAAACATCGAGTGCCGTTACCACGCTTCCAAATCGCCCTGCAACTCCCTTTTCCGTGATCAACCCTTTGGAAAGTCCAAACGTCCCAAGCCCGCAGACAAAGGCCACATGGCGTTCGGACCAGTTGCTGGTGAACGCTTTCCCATCCTTCGCCTTTTCGACATTCCAGAAATCCTGTGTGAGTGCGGGCGCAACGGTCTCATATCCTTTTTGCGAAAGGAGCTCAACCAGTTGCTTCGTAAACGCGGCAATCATCATCTGTCCCTCATATCGCCCATGTTGCCATTCTTCGGATGGCCAAGTCGCATCCACTCGATTCGACTTTCTGACCGCCTCCGAAAACGGGAGGAAAAACGAAATGACGGTCTTTGCCGCCGGCATCCATTCTAAGGGCGCCCGAAAGTGCGCGCCTATCGCTTCTGGTGTGTTCTTTAGACCCATGAAAAGGTCGTCCTCCGCTGCGCCAAACGCAAAAATAGGGGCCTCAAAAAGTTGCACTCCAGTTTCCTTTTCAATGGTAGAAAAGTCTCGCCCAAACGCTCTGATTTCTTCAATCGTCATAAACAAACACCCCTTATAGCAGTCATCCTTATAGCAGTCATCCTTATTGCCGTCATTCTTATTGCCGCCACTCTGATTGTCAAGAAGACCCCCAGAACACGAAGTTTTGAGGGTCTTTGAAGTCGAACAGAATTATCTCTTCGAGAACTGTGGTGCCTTTCTCGCTTTTTTCAAACCATACTTCTTTCTTTCTTTCATTCTCGGATCTCTCGTCAAGTAACCCGCTTTTTTCAACGCTGGTCTCAACTCGTCGCCCACTTGCAACAACGCTCTCGCAATACCATGACGAATCGCGCCCGCTTGTCCAGTGAATCCTCCACCAACTACTTTGCAGATGACATCGTACTTCGCAACATTTTCAGTCAACGTAAGCGGTTGTCTTACGATTACTTTCAACGTCTCTAATCCGAAGAAATCATCAATGTCTCTGCCATTGATTGTGATTTTGCCTTTGCCAGGAATCAGTCTGCATCTTGCTACTGATTTCTTTCTTCTTCCAGTTCCATAAAAATATGCTTTCGGTTTGGTAACCATTTATATTTCCTCCTATATCCCTTATAGTTTCACTTCGAAGACTTCTGGCATTTGCGCTTGGTGATCATGATCAGGACCAACGAAAATGTTGAGTTTCTTGTACATCGTGCGCCCAAGGCTATTCTTCGGCAACATGCCTTTGACCGCAAGCTCGATGACTCTCTCTGGCTTCGTCGCGATCATTTTTCTTGCTGGCATTTCCTTCAAACCACCTGGATACAGTGTATGGTGTCTGTAGATTTTCTTGTCGAGTTTGTTCCCAGTCAAGACGATCTTTTCGCAATTGATGACAATAACAAAATCGCCACAGTCTACACTCGGCGTGAAGATTGGTTTATGCTTGCCTCTCAGTAATGTTGCAATTTGTGTAGCCAGTCTTCCCAGCGGAATACCTGTAGCGTCTACAACAAACCATTTTCTTTCTACTTCTAATGGCTTAGCCACAAAAGATTTCATTCTAAAACTACCTCCTATTAAATACCGTAATACGCCAAACGTCTTGACGCTTGATAATATTAATACATCATCGCGGCAGTGTCAAGCAAAATTTCGATTTATTTTAATAAATCGCTCATTTCCTCTTAAATTCTCGCGATTTCGTGCTTTTCCGCGCGCGGGACGCACGATTCTCCGCTACCGTTGGCGATTGCGACGGGCGATGGCGACGGGCGGAAAGGTAAAGGCATGCCGCTGGCGCGGGCGTGGGCACAAATTAACAAATATCAGCTCATATTTTGATTCCTTGTATAAAATTTGTCCGAATTCATTGGTCAAGATGACCAAATATTATGATTTTAACAAAAACCCTAGGGTGAAAATAATCCTTGTATAAAAAAGTGGCGTTTTAAGGGAAATTTTATACAAGGATTTTGAACTA
>JBAXOJ010000050.1:0-14210 GCA_037133315.1 Clostridia bacterium | reverse complement strand
TGCAAGTCGTAGCAAGTCTCGGATTCCAAGAGGTTGACCTGCTCGCAATTCTAGCTTGGGCACACGTCAACCCGGCTGAAATGGTCAGCGATTTTTCGGGAACAGTCGCGCGCGTGGAGGCACTCCTCCAAAAGCATGCGCTTCAATTGCGTGCTATGAACACCGGTACCAACCAACAACTCCACGATCGCACCGCAGAAGGCATTGCAATGCGCAACCTCGAGGTCGATGCGCTGTGCCGTTTTATGAAACACTTCGGCGTAAAAGTCGCCGCAATACAGCCGCTCCAAAAAGACTACGACCGAGAATGGCAACCCGTCATCGACGACTGCCTCATCACTTTAAAAGAACAATTCGCCATCGGCGACAAACACGGCATCCAGTTCGGTCTCGAAATGCACGCCAACAGCCCCATCGAGACCCTCGAACAAGCCGAATATCTACTCGGCAAAATGCCTGATATCCCTCTCGTCTATGACCCAACCCACTTCGTCATGCTGGGCATGGGCATCAAAGACTCTGCTTGGCTCATGGACAACGCTGTGCACTGCCACCTGCGCGATGCCGGCCGCGAACAGATGCAAACACACATGGGCGAAGGCGATGTAGACTTCCCGCTTCTCTTTTCCGAACTAAAAAAGAGAAACTACAAAGGTAATTTCTCCATCGAGTATTTAGACAGCAAAGAACTCGATATTCTAGAAGATGTCAAAATCTTACGCCAGACGATTCTGAACGGGTTCGGTACTTAAATTAGTCGTACATTGTCGCTGTAGCGGTAGAAAATATTCAACTCATCCAGGCTTTTAATCTTTTTCCCGTCAATGTAAAAATTCTTAAAACTCACATCTTCTACGGTGTGGTCTTTGTCGTGACCGCCGATGAGGGACGTGGTGTAGCCGACGTTTACGATGGCGGAGCTCCAATAAATGTTCTCAAAGCGAACGTTCCGCACCTGTCCCTTCCGTTTGTCGGGTGACTTTGACCACATCGACTCCATGACGCGCAACTCAAATATCTGGTCATAGCAATGTTCAATGCGAATATCCTTATAAAGTACGTCAGAGACGAAGGCATAATCACAATTCCGTATGGAAAACACAGAGCCAAAGCCGTGCGTGCCCATGACATCGCAGTTTTCAAACACGATGTGTTCCACCTTTTCGGTAATCAACTCGTGCCCAATCTCCATAATGGCGCCATTGAATAGCGTCTGAAACGCACAATTCCGCGTCACAACGTTGATAACGTCGTTATCCCAAGGTTGCGTGGCATTTTTTCGCACGAAGGACTTAATGACGATGCAATCGTCGTTGTTTTTAATCATACAATCTTCGATGAGCACGTTTCGCGATCCGCAAACGTCTACGCCATCAGAACCCACCACATACCCCAATTCGCGGATGTTTTGGACCAGGACGCCGTCGCAATTCCCAAGCACGGTCATCCAACTCATTGGATTGATGGACGTGACATCCTTAATCAAAAGATTGGTGCAGTTTTCAAACAACATATTGTTCGCGTGCACACGTGGTTTATCCAGTGCATAGCCGCCATCAATGATTCCTCTACCAAGCACGCGGATATTATCTCCGATGCCGTATACTCGACCAAAGAGTACCGCTCCGCCCTCAATATAAAGTGTCTGGTTGCTTGCAAGTTCCAGTTTGCCGACATCATAAATTTGACCCGCCTCATAATAAAAGACATTTGGGTCATCTGGGTTCACGACGTCAAGTCCGTTTTCCGGCGCAGCACAGTAAATAAATAAATCCTGCATTCCCTCTATGGCAACCTTGATATTTTGCGGTTTATCCATGGTGAAAAAGATTTGCTTTCCTTCTGTCACGCAGTGAATACCACGACTGGTCGGATGCACCGAAACTTTCTCCGGATTCAGATCATCATATGTCTTCACAGTAATCTCAAACGTCACTTTTTCGTCAAATTCTAAGCTCGTAAAGTCCGCCACGATATTTTCGTGCACGAATAACACATTTTCTTCCCCCGTTTGCGAAAACACCTTCGCTTTGTACAATTCTGATCCTTGAAGCACTTTTGAATAGCCATATAACTTTAACATTTTTATCTAATCCCTTCGATTGTAACTTGCTCGCTCTTCAGCCATAAATATTTTACCTTGTCCGAGTTCTTCAATCAAGTCAAATTTGTCGAAAATCTTACCAAATTGCGCGTTGCAGCTACTCCTTGATGTACGAACAGCAATAATCGGTAATCTCTCGAATCACTAGTTTGAAACTAGACTGCGCAGGCACTTCAAAGCTTTGTCCGGCGGTAATTTTCACCCACGCATCCTGCCCCTCGATTTTAATCTTGAGGTCACCCGCCAAAATCTCCATGATTTCTTTGTCCGCAGTCCCAAATTCATACTCTCCCGGCATCATGATGCCAAGCGTCTTCTTTTCGCCGTTTGCAAACCACACCGTCCTGCTTGTGACCTGCCCGTCAAAATACACATTTGCCTTCTTGTCAATTGTCACGTTCTCAAATCTCTCAATACTACTCATTCAAATCGCCCCTTTTTCTTTAATTATATTAAATATTACGTGAATAGCCAATGGGTAATCACGTCATGTTTCCTTCCCAAGCACTGCAAATACGACCGTTCCGACCACCCCAAAGCAAGCCGCGACGATAAAATTTGTAGCGGGTGATACATTCCAAAGAAACGCACTCGACAACGCCGCGACGGAGACCACGATATCACGCATCAGGTAGTAGGTACCAAAGGTCGAAGCTTTGCTCCCCTCGGGTGCCAATTTTACGATTAATGACTTTCGTGTCGGCTCCCCAAATTCCTTAAGCCCCCGAATGATAAAAGCAAAAATTAAGACTGGCATTGTTGTGGAGAACAGCAAAATGAGCGGGAAAATGGTGAAGAATCCAAATGTGATGGTAATTAAAAGTTTATTGGATGTGCGTTCCGACAGGGCAGCGACGGGGATGTAAATCAGCATGGCGGTCACCATCTCTACGACCGTCAGAATGCTGAAGTTCGTTGCCGAGAGGCCGTTGATATCCATAACCCAAATGACCACAAAGGCGTAAGGGATTTGTTCTGCGAATCGCACGAGAATATCGCTGACCAACAAGACGCGCAGCGACTTTGACATACTGACAAAGCTGTCGCGTAAACGCGGGCGCTTCACCAACGGCTCGGAATGATCCACAACGTAGCGGTGAATGAACCAAAGCGCAAAAAGCCCAAGTGCAAAGGCAAGTGCAAATGCGATGCGCGCACCTGTCGCGACGCCATAAATGCTGATGAAAATGCCGCCAATGACGGGTCCCAAGCCCATGGGGATGCGTCTGATTAACGAGTGCAACGACACGCCCATCGTCTGTTTCTCCAACCGCACCGTAGCAGAAATCAACGACAAAATCGCTGGTAAGGACAGTGCAGACCACGAGATAAAAAAGATTGCCCCAATCAGCACCGCTTGCCAGTAAGGAAAAATGATAATAATGACGTACCCGGCCATCGCAAAAAGGGTATAGGCGAGAAGTGATTTCTTGTATCCCAGCCAGTCAGAAAAATATCCGCCGACATAGGAATAAATGGCGCCGAGGAAATTTTGCAGTGAATTCAAGGACCCCACGACAAAAACCGACCCGCCGATTGCCAGAATGTACATGGGTAAAAATCGCTCGCCCATGCGTTCGCCAAGGCCAAGAATCACAGCCATAAGCAGCATGGAAACCATACTTTTATTGAGTCCTAAAAAATGAATGATGCGCTTCATTTATGCCTCGCTTCTTGTTTTCCCTCACACACGGGACACCCCTGCATGGCAAGTGGCAACTCAAGTCCGCACGCTTCTAAAAGCTGCGCATCCGTCAGAATGGCAGATGTCTTTCCATCCGCGACAACCACGCCATTTTTCAGCACTATTATGCGATCACATAATTCATACACCATATCCAAATCGTGACTGGTGATAATTTTCGTGTGTGAAAAGCCTTTCAATAATTTCATGATGCGGCGACGCGACTTCGGATCAAGTGCTGCGGTCGGTTCATCCAATATCAACAAATCGGGTTGCATAGAAAGCACGGTCGCAATGGAGGCTGCGCGTTTTTCGCCGCCAGACAGTTTAAACGGTGCACGATCAGCAAGATGTGCAATCCCAACCAACTCCAGCGCCTCTTTCACCCTGCGATCTACTTCTTCTTCATCCAGCTTATAGTTGCGTGGACCAAACGCGACATCGTCATACACGGTCGTCATGAAAAGTTGGTCGTTCGGGTCTTGAAACACCATCCCGAGGCTTTTGCGAATCATCGCCAATGACTTTTTCGTGACAAGCACGTCCCCGACAAGCACGTCCCCCGCATCGGGAAACAAGACGCCCATCAAGAGCATCAACAAGGTCGACTTCCCTGCGCCATTTGCCCCAATGACGCCAACGGCCTCGCCGTGATGAATCACAAAAGAAATGTCTTTAACCGCTTCGTGTCCATCTGGATAAGCATACTTTAGGCCTCGTGCTTCGATTTTGTGGTGACTCATTATTTGATCACTCCCATCAATAAATTCCCGATTAAATAGGGTACATTGTATGCTCTCAAAATGAGAAAATATGCGCTCCAGCAGATTAAATACAAGACATCCTGCAGCATGATTTGCGCTGTTTTACCAGTGTGGTATTCGCCCTCAAAGCCGCGCAGATACATCGATTCGTAAATGCGTTGCGCACGCTCGAAGGTACGCAAAACAAGTTGGCCCGCAAACGAACCCCACGCACTTCGTTGAATTCCCTTTTGCCCTGGCGCTCTCAGTGCATATGCGCGTTGCATCCTGCCAACTTCTTCTATGAGCACAGAAATGTATCGATATGTGAGTAAGAGTTGCAGTACGAATGTTTTGGGCACCTTGAGGATGCGAAGTGCCCCCGAAAGTCGCTCCATACCGGTCGTTGCGATGAGCAAGATACCTGCAGAAACGGTCAGAAGACTTTTCAAAACAATTGAAAAAAAGGTCAGCCAACCATTCCGGTCGAAGATGGGATTTAATATTCCAATACTAAGGACAAACGGCGCGACCATCAACATCCTTTTCAAAATCGGTCTTATCGGAAGTTCCGCGAAAAAAACAATATACATTGGATAAACGAGGAACGGTAGTAGATTGATTATTTCGAAGCGATCGAATGAAATGATAGAAACCAAAAAGACAAACGTCGTCAATAGCTTAACCAGAGGGTGAATCCTATGCAAATAGGTCTCTCCTCGCGCCAAATCATCAAGTAAGCGAATGTTATTGAGTGCTTTTATCATTGTCTTTCTTCCTTTTTCTTTTTCTCACAACGTAAACAATCGACCCTATCCCACCGATCAGTATCAGTGTCGCGATACCACCAACGATACCCGTCATGCTAGTTTCGAAGTACATAGGT
The DNA here is from genome assembly GCA_037133315.1 of Clostridia bacterium. Taxonomy (GTDB): domain Bacteria; phylum Bacillota; class Clostridia; order JBAXOJ01; family JBAXOJ01; genus JBAXOJ01. The sequence goes on along the minus strand of JBAXOJ010000050.1, from coordinate 8,793 downwards.
GTCGTGTCACTCACAGGGTTTGTTACGCCAGTTGCTTTCTCTAAAGACCATTCTAACCCATCTGGGTTAGTAGATGCAAACCAAGAAAAGAAGCCACCCGTCAAAAGTGCCAAAAGAAGCAGAATGATCACCACTTTCTTTATAGACGTCTTCCCAAGAGACTCACCACGGGTTGTTTTCTCTACTATCTCAGGCTTGGTCTTCCAAATAAACGTGACCATCGCCGCCGTGACAAGCCCTTCCACAATTCCAATCGCCAAATGAATTGGTTGCATCGTAAGGAGGAATCCCAAAAATGGAATTTGCGTTCTCCCAGACACAACGGTCTCTACTACGACAGCAAATGCGCCCAATTGCAATCCGACGATTGCCGCGACCATCGTTCCTCCAAAAATTCGCGTTGCATTCACACCTTTGCGCGTGAACCATCGATATATAAAAGGATATGCAATGAAACAAGTAAAAAAACCAAGGTTAAACACGTTGCAACCATACGCGAGCAATCCGCCATCTCCAAAAAAGAATGCTTGTATGAGTAAAATAGATGCCATTGTAAGAAATCCGGCTTGTGGGCCAAGAAGAATGGCAAGAAGCAAGCCACCGCCCAGATGTCCGCTAGATCCGGTTCCTGGAATTGTAAAATTAATCATTTGCGCAGCAAACACAAAGGCGCCCATGACGCCCATCAAAGGAATTTTTTTGTTGTCTAATGTATCGCGCACTTTGCGTATCGAATATGCAGCAACGCCGATTGACCCTGCAAGCATCACGCCACCTACGACAGGTGAAATCAAAGAATCCGCCATATGCACAAAAAATCAACCCCTTTCGGGATTGATTATACTGTGAAATGCATCAAAATGAAACGGTTACTGCATGATTTCCAAAAATATTTCTACCAATCGAGGATCAAACTGTTTCCCTGCACATCGTTTAATTTCCGCAAGCGCCTCAACCTTACTTTTCGGCGGACTATAGGGACGATGATTTGTCATGACATCATATGCATCAATAATGGCCATTACCCTGGAAAGCATAGGAATGTTTTCTTCCTTGAGTCCTTGCGGGTACCCTTGTCCATCCCAGTGCTCATGATGACATAAAATCAATTCTGAAATATGCGCCAACTCTGGTGTTGAATGCGCGATGCGATAGCCGATTTCAGAGTGTTTTCTAATTTCAATCCATTCCTGCGCCGTGAGTCGATCAGGTTTATTTAACAATTCATCGCGCACACCGATCTTGCCAATATCGTGTAACTTCGCGAGTAATTTCAACTCATTCGCTTCATATGGAGAAAGTGATATTTTCTGTGCGAGTTTCATGGCGAGCTCGGTCAGACGCATCGCGTGTTCTAGTGTCTCACAGCTTTTTTCAAAAAGAGTTTTTTCGAGTGATGCAATGATGGTACCCCGAACACTTTTCCCTTCAATGAGTTTGTGTGTATACATCGCATCTTCAGCTTCTTGCAAAACTTGGGTGGCTTTGACCCCACGCGTGCTTTTTGTTGACAATCCCATTGAAATGCTTAATGCAATATTTTCAAGATATTTCTTGTCGCATTTATTTTTGATTTCTTGAATAATATTCTTCCCCATTTCATGACTTGTTTTTGACATTAGAACAACAAACTCGTCTCCACCCCACCTTGCAATGATACTGTCTTTCGGGCAACAATCACGCAAAATCTTCGCAGTATTCTTGAGCAGTTGATCACCCTTCTCATGTCCAAATACGTCGTTGATGAGTTTTAATCCATTGACGTCCCCCATAATAATTGAAATTGGTAAGTTGTTTTCAGTATCTCGTTTCACCAATTCTTTTTGAAGATAAGCACGGTTGAACAATCCTGTCAAAGCATCATGGAAACTGAGGAATCTCACTTCATCAAAATATTTTTTTCGCTCTGTAATATTCTCAAAAAGCACACAGACACTGTCTTTTTGTAGTTTAAAAACTTTAAAAGAAAAACTCGATTTGATGATATTGTCATCATCATAATCAAACTCTTCCGCTTCATAAGCAATGCCAGTTCTGACGACCTCAGCAAATTTATGCGGAATACCGTTTTTTCTGAGATTCGGAAATATATCGTCAATATATCTTCCTATGGCATCTTCCTTTTCAATCCCGAGTTGTGTGGTTGAAGCATCGTTAGCAAAGACAAGTCGTAATGTATGATCGTCATTGAAATCTGACAACTGATATATATAGACGCCAGTTTTCATTTTTTCGATAATCTCGAGACTTTGCTTCAATCTTTTTTCGGAACGTTTTTTATCGGTCACATCCTCAAATACCATCACGACACCTGTCGTATCCCCTTTTACATCCTTGATCGGTGCTGCACTATCAGAAATATTGCGAATAATCCCTTGACTCGAAGTCAATAATGTATGGTTTTCTAACTCACAGACCACGTCAAGTTCCAACACTTCTTTCACTGGATTCTTTGCCTTTTCACCAGTGTCTTCATTTGTAATCACAAACACTTTTTCAAAAGGAATTCCTCTCGCTTCCTCCACACGCCACCCCGTGAGTTCCTCGGCAACGCGATTCATGCTCACGACACAACCCTTTGTATCTGTTGTGATGATGCCATCACCAATTGATTCGAATGTGATTCTCAGTTGTTCCTTTTCTTCAAAAATCTTTTTCTCTAATATTTTACTTTCAGTGATGTCATTTGCAATGACAGAAAAGTGATTTTTTTTCGATGTAAAAACATAGGTCTGAAAATACTTGTCCATTTCCTTAACATGATTTTCATAGACAATTGGCACACCAGTCGTGACGACCTTGCCAAACGTCTGAATCCAGGTGTCTTCGATGCCTGGTAGTACTTCGCGCACGGTTTTCCCAATCCACTGATCTCTTCTGATTCCGGTCATCTTCTCAAATGCAGGGTTCACATCAATATATCGGTAATCATAGGGATTCCCTTTTTCATCAAACAACATTTCATGGGTCGCATATCCATTCATCATGGAATTGAAAAGCATGCGATAGTGCACTTCGCTATTTTGAATTTCTAAGTGAAGTTTTCGCAATTCAATATGATTTTTTACTCGCATGACAATTTCACGCTTATCAAAGGGTTTCGAAATAAAGTCGACTGCCCCCAGCTCAAGCCCCCTAATTTTATCGTCTAATTCATCCAGTGCTGTGATAAAAATGACTGGGATTTCTTTTGTCGCATCGTTTGACTTGAGGCGACGGCAAACTTCAAACCCATCCATCTCTGGCATTTTCACATCCAGTAATATAATGTCTGGATCCTTTTTTGCAATCGAAAGAAGCGCTAATTCACCGCTATTCGCAGCGCGCACACGAAAGCCTTCGGTCTCGAAAATCTCCGTAAGAAGTTGTAAATTCTCTCTTAGATCATCTATTATCATAATCTCAGACAACTCGCTCGCCTCCCTGCTTCACTTCTGAGGTCAGACTCAATAGTTTTGTATAATCAACTTTTTTCGCGATGAAGGCAAGTCCTTCTCCAACTTCCGCGTCAAGTTTCTTGATTTTTTCAATGGATTCGAAAATCCTATTTGAATCCAAACGAATGACAGCTTCGTGTAATTCAATGATGAGGTCCTCCGGTATTTTCTTCAAGGCTTCTCGATCAATCATTGTTGCATGTTTATTAGTCTCAGTCTGCGTTGCATCATCTTGATAAATATATTTTACTCCAAAAATTCTAAAAATCAAATCTAAAATTTCATTTTCTTGCAACGGCTTGTTCATATATTCGTCACAACCCGCCTTCATCAAGGCCGCGCGTTCATCTTGAAACATATGTGCGGATAGTGCTACAATTTTTACATCCTTAATGTCTTTACGCGACTTGATGATTTTTGTTGCCTCAATTCCGCTCATAACCGGCATACGAATATCCATGAAAATCAGGTCTGGCTTCCAGTTTTCAAAAATCCGGATCGCTTCTTTTCCATTTTCTGCTTCGTTCATTTCAAATCCAGTACATTCTAAAAGCGTTTTTAAATAGATTCGGCTCTGATGATTGTCATCTGCAATTAGAATTTTAGGTGCAAACTGCCCTGGTGCGAGTCCAACGACAATTTGTTTATGTGCACGTTGTTGACTTGCATCTCCTTTTTCAAACAAAAAGTCAAAGGAAAACGTACTTCCTTTCCCCACTGCACTTTGAATCGCGATTTTTCCCCCCATTAACTTGACATATTGATGACTTAATGCGAGACCGATCCCTGTCCCCGTTTGGCTCTTCTTTCCACTCTCTGTCTGAAAAAAGTAATGAAACAATCCTCTTTGTTCCTCTGGAGAAATTCCATACCCACTGTCTTTGACCGAAATTTTGATTTTATTTGGCACTTCTAAAACAGTTGTCTGCTCGCTCTGTTGCTTTGTCATAGGAGGTCTGATTGGAATAGAGAAGACAAGTTCAATGGAGCCATGTTCCGAAAATTTAATCGCGTTTCCAATCAAATTGATGAGCACGGCCTTGATTTTTTTTTCATCTGCTTTGATGATTTCAGGCATGTTTTCTAGCCCGACCACTTTCAAATCGAGCCCCTTCAAATCCGTTTGAAATCGGAACATATCAATCAAGTCCTGAATCAAAATTTGAAAATTGAAATCGCTTTTTTCGATTTCGACTTTTCGGGCTTCAATTTTCGATATTTCTAGAACTTCATTGATTAATGAGAGTAATTGCTCTCCACTTTTACTTATTGTGTTCAGATATTCTTGATGCTTTTCACTGCCAATGAGGTCTTTTTTTAATAATCCGGCATAACCTAAAATTGCATTCAAAGGGGTCCGCAATTCATGACTCATGTTTGCTAAAAAAACAGTTTTCGCGTTGTTCGCTATTTGAGCCTGTTTTCCTTCTAATACGGCGATTTTCGAAACTTCCGCAAAAACAGAAATGAGTAAGCCTGTTAACAAAAAAACAATGAGCCCAAAATGGTCAGCCGTTTCATTAATAAAAGGGACGGGCAACACAAGCCACCAAAAATAATTCAGCACGACAGTGGATAATAATGTAGCAAAAATTCCTGACAAGAATCCCCCATAAATCGCTGCAATAATAATTGCTGGATAAAAGGTAACAAAAGCAAGTCTATTTTCAAGCATCCCGAGCGGCCAAATTCGAGCCAATAATGCAATCGCGATCACGAATAGGGTAAGCGCAATTCTTTTGGTCGACAAAGGAGTCATTTGTGGAAATTTCAACGAAAACACCCCAATCTTGACGCATTTTAATCCGTCGCAGCATATAATACATCGTGTAATGCATTACACAAACCTTCGATATATTCCCTTTTTACTATTTGATCAACCCATTCTGTCGGAATGGATGTCAATCCATAATATAGCCCTGCGAGTCCTCCCGCAACAGCCGCAACGGTGTCTGTATCCTCTCCGAGATTCACCGCTCTGATAATGCAATCCCGATATCTGGTCGTATTGCAAAGACACCAAATGGAAGCTTCCAGTGTGTCAACGACGTACCCCGTACTTCTAATGGAATCAACTCGCAAAGTCGCAAAATTTTCAATATCCAATAATCGTTTAAAATGGGAAAGCTCCGATGACAAATCAAAGTGTTGTTCCTTCTCAAGCGCTCGATAATAATCGATTGCTCGCGCAACACCCTGCTGAATTGACAAAAGTAGTGACTTCCCATTGAGAATTTCGCAGGCAATGGACACGTAAATGCCGCATGCGATGAGGCTTCTTTTGTGTGCGTGTGTCAGACTCGAAACGCGATGAACCAAATCCATTGCATCCGCATATTTTGTCTCATCTGCACCATGCATTGAATGAATATAAAATGCGACGGGAAGTATGCGCATCAGAGACCCATTGCCATTGTCTTTTTCTGAGGTGCCACCACAAACTAAAGGAGATACTCCTTGTTGATAGCGAATCAACGCATCCCGGGTCGCATTGCCAACGTCAAACACTTCCCCGTGAGGTGTGAATCGCGCTTCGCGAAGCCACAGATTGAAATTCTTCATGACAATATGATAGTCAATCGTGTGTGTTTTCCCTTTCTCAATGCTTTGATGAAGCCCGTCCATCAAAGCCAGCGTCAAGCTTGTATCGTCCGACCAGGTCCCTGCGGGTTGTCCATGTGTGCCAAACGACCGCATCCCTTCCACCGGATTTCTTTTCAACGTATCCCTTCTTTGAAATTCAACGGGGACACCAAGCGCATCTGCGACACACAGCCCCATGATTCCATTTAAGATATGGTTCTTCATCTTTTTATCACCTCACATTACATCATACCAAAACCATACGACAGATGACGCCATGTCAATCCCAATTCTTTTCGTAACCACAATTGATTCCAGTTCCGCAAAAAATACTGAAGTCATTTTGAAACAATTCTACTTTCACTTGCGCATCGATATTTTCTTTGATGATACCCTCCATCGACCCGTTCGCTGGTGCCATTAATGCTGACCCTTGTCCTCCGAAAATGCTCATCTTCATTTGCAAGGACCCTTTCCTCAATTCCACAATCAAAACTTCTTTTGTTCCCTCGAACTCCGTTAAAATGCGAACGACTTTTGCGCCGTTATAGGTTGTAAATCGATATTCCTTTCCTTCAATCAAGAACACACAAATAAGCCCGCGCAATGCCTTCGAAATGAGTGGTAAAATTGGCACCTTCGCAATGGCACAAAAGACAGAAACGTCTTTCTGAAAATGATTTGACTGAAACCAAATCCACTTCTCTGGAAAAGACGTACCGTGATCTCCTTCCACATAGCCATTCCCTCCTTCAAAGTCAATGACTTCGCCATTCACAGTCATCTTGCCAACGGTCCGATGCGAAAGAGAATACAATTCGTGATAACACTCTAAAAAGGGCAAATATCCGAAAGGACCCATGATGCCAGGCGAAAACGCATTTTTTTTGTACCGCTGCGGACTCACAAAGGCGAGATTCGTTTTCAATTCAATGTCCGCAGTCTTAATATCCAAGACTATGCCGTCTAGGGTAAACCGGTTCTCTGCTATTCTGATTTCTAACGGATTCCATTGGACAAAATACTGCGCAATGGGAAACCGAAGATAATACGAATGTTTGATGTCGCCTTCAAAGGAATGATTGATTTGAATAAACGCATGCGCGTTGCCATTTTTATCGGTGGCGCGGCCAGGAATAAAGGCAATCGCATACTTGCCGGAACGTGTGTTTTGCTTGAAATACCACCCTTCAAAGCTCCCATTTTTCAAATGAACACCCCAAAAAACATTGATTACGGCGCAGGACTTGGCGAAGGCGTCGTCATCGTATTACGTCTCGTAGCAATCGCGTCAGAAAGTACTGCCCCCGTGATCGCATCCATCTTTTGTCTGGAAATCGTAGTGCCCTTCGCTAGGAAAAAATCAATTCCCCACGCTAATTTCCCTTCAAAGACGAGTAACTCTGCATTTTGAATTTTGCCGACTGTCAATTTATAAGTCTGTGAAATAAAGTCTTTGGTCAGTTGGATTGCTTTCGATTTAGAAATCTTGGCTGTCTGAGAAAGTGCTATAGTAGCATCCCCTTTGACATATTTTGCTGCAATGACCGTCTTGTTTTTACTGATCTCCAAAATTGCAAATGATCCAGTAAAGACACTTTTCGCGGTCATTTCTCGAACCACTACATAATATAATGATTTTTCTGGAAGTTTCGGATTCAACAATCGATTCTCCTGAATCTTATAGGTGCAGGAGGCTGTCACAGGTGCAAGTTTTTGCGTTTCAGCAAGCGCAAACTTAGCAATTTCGGCAAGCTTCGTATTTGCAGGTGCTTGTATATCTTTCAAAAAATCTTTTTTGAATACATTGACATCGCCCTTTTTCGTAAACACATACTTATACTTTGTATCCTCAAATACAGTTGCGGCTTCCCCACCATTGATTGGTTTCCGTGTTTCCTTAAACACAATTTTACCGTTCTTGTCTCCGCTAAACTGATCGATGATCTTTTTCTGTGGTGTCAGAATTTTGACAGGCGTCTTATCGACCGTGTATTGCGGCGCTGGCGTCAATTGTGGTGCTGGACTATTGCCAACCGGGGTTTTTCCCTTATCATCACAAGCAACTAAACTTGTCGAAATAATCATTATTCCCAAAACACCAATCAAAACTTTTCTCAATAATATTTTTTTCACAAAAATTCCTCCAAACGATTTGTTTTTCAAATTCATTCTACAACGAAATGAAGGAAACTTCAATTGTCTCCCAACATTAATTCACAATAACTTTACAATTCGCACGTTTATTTCCATCCACCGAATACGCATAAATCACGGCAACACCCTTTTTGACTCCCTTTATCAATCCGGTCGCAGAAACCGTTGCAATCGACTGATTACCCGACTTCCATTTGAGTTTCTGATTGCTTGCATTCACTGGCGTGAACGTTACGACCAATCGCATGGTTTTTCCTTTTTTCAGCGTTGCGTTCGTCTTCACAAACCGAATGGACAGCACTGGCTGAACGACCGTCACCTTGCATTTTGCGGTCTTCTCACCATCTACTGTGGTGACATAAATATAGACCATACCTGGCCTGACCGCTACAAGGTTGCCGTCAGACGAGATAGTCGCAATTTTTTTACTGCTTGTCGACCACTTTACTTCCTTATTCGCGGCGTTTGCCGGCAGAATGGTTGCAATCAACTGTTGCTGCTGTCCAACTTTCAGCGTGAGATTCGTTTTATTCAGTGACACACTGGTCACGTAATAAGGTGTCGAACACAAAGGTGTTGGCGTTGGCGTCAGCGAAGGTGTTGGCGTCAGCGAAGG
>JBAXOJ010000049.1:0-14322 GCA_037133315.1 Clostridia bacterium | reverse complement strand
ATAGATTACAGGAGGTAATTACTATGAAAAAAGAACTAACAGAAATCGTCTTTATCCTTGACAGAAGCGGCTCCATGAGCGGGCTAGAGCGCGACACCATCGGTGGCTACAATGCCATGCTTGAGAAGCAGAAAGCGGTTCCAGGATGCGCCATCGTTTCCACCGTCTTGTTTGATGACCGCACTGAAGTGCTTCATGATCGACTCGACATCAAGGCCGTCAGGTCAATCTCGGACAAGGAGTATTATGTGCGCGGTTGTACGGCTCTGCTTGATGCAGTTGGTGGTGCGATCAATCATATCGGGAACATCCACAAATACGCACAGAAGGAAGCCCTGCCCCACAAAACAATTTTTATTATTACGACGGATGGAATGGAAAATGCAAGTCACCATTATAACTATGACCATGTAAAGTTGCTGATCGAGCGACAGAAGGACAAATATGGTTGGGAGTTTATTTTTCTGGGGGCAAACATTGATGCTGTAGAGGTTGCCGACCGCTTTGGCATTGGAGCGGATCGCGCAACGAACTATCATGCGGATAGCGTAGGGACTCACCTGAATTACGAAGTGGTTGGGGACACAATTAGTAAAATGCGCGCGAACAAGGTGGTTGACGCGAGTTGGAAAGAACGGATAGAAAATGATTATGAAACAAGGAAGAAGAAGTAAGTTAGTGTAAAATAGTTGTTGGTTTTTTAAATAAAATATAGAGGTTGACCTTCTATGGTAAAATTTTTGTTACTACACAAAAAACAATAGGAAGAAGGAACCTCTATGAACACAAGATTAGCACAAATTGCAGAAAAATTCATCAAAAAAGTGGCAGGAAATTTTTCACGGGATGAAATTGTTAGGTTGGATGATTTAGAAACGAGATTGTCAGGAGATGCAAGCAACTTCATTGTTGAAATGCTGGCAGCATATGCCGAGATGATTGATGAGGGGATATTTGAACATAAATCCGAAAGAAAAGAAGCCGGAATAATCGTACACAAGCGGAATGTATCTAGAGAATATTTGAGTAAGTTTGGTCTCGTGAAATTTAGCCGAAGATACTACGAGTTTGAGAATCAATATGGGTATTTGACGGACAGGGTTGTAGGATTGGAGGCCTTTGAGAGAGTCAGCGGGAATGTATCGGCGGAATTGGTGGATAAGGCAGCGAATATGTCATATCAAAGGAGTTGTATTGAGGCTGTCGGGGGAAAACTTTCGAGGCAGACAACTAAAAACAAAATTCGCAAGACAAAAGCGCTTGAACTGATGCCATCGTCTTGCGGAAAGAAAGTGAAGATCCTGCATGTGGTGGCGGACGAAGATCATGTGGCCATGCAAAGTGGTAAAAGAGTAATCGTACCATTGATTACAGTTCATGAAGGAACAGAGCCGGTAAGCAAGGGTCGAAACAGATGCATCAATGCCAGGCACTTTGCGAGTTATGGGAAAAAGGCAAGGGAACTTTGGGAGGAAGTAAGCGCATGGATAAATGCAGAGTACGATTTCAGCTTTATCGAAAGAATCTATCTGCACGGTGATGGTGCAGCGTGGATAAAGATTGGTACTGAGGTTCTGCCGGAATGCAGATTTGTGCTTGATAAATATCATCTCCAGAAATGGGTAACAACCGTAACTGGCGGGCCGAGAAAAGAATACACCTGGCAAATCAGAAAAGCCTTGCAGGAGTACAACACAGAAGAAATTAAGACGATTGCAGATGAAATGCTTACGGAAGTTGCAAGCAAGGGCGAAGCGGATACAATTCAGTCGTTTTGGAGTTACATCTCGAATAACTGGGCCGGAATTGAAATCAGACGGGATGAACCTAGTTGCGGGGGTAGTTGTACGGAAGCACAGATTAGTCATGTACTGGCGGAAAGACTTAGCCGTGGGCCAATGGGTTGGTCAGAAGAAGGCTTGAAGTATATGAGCCGACTTAGAGTTTTCAATGTGAATGGTGGCAAAGTAACAAGCGATAACTTTGTCAGACGGGGCGAAGAAAAAGAACTGAGTGAAATGGAAAGTCGAGTAGTTGAGAAAGTGAAAGAAATATTTGCAGGCTTTAAAGACTATTCTGTCTTTGAACCCTTAAGATATATGCAAGGCAAAGTAACACCGATTAATGCATTTCTGAAAAGTATGAATGGATCAGGATTTGCGTTTTAGGTAACAAAAATTTCTTTGGATGTTGGTCAACTAAAAAACCAACAACAACTTGACACCGTCTTATTATGAAAGGTTGATTGACCAACATGAATTTTCGTAGTAAAATATTGATATAATAAGTATATAATATTACTACAAAGGGAGTGTTTTTATGACAATAAAGCCGTCAGCGTCAATAAGGAATAACTATAATGAGATTGCAGTTTTATGTAAAGAAACTGGTGAACCTGTCTATCTCACTAAAAATGGAGAAGGGGACTTAGTTGTTATGGATATTGCATCTTTTTCTAGAAGAGAAGCGATGCTAAAAGTACGTGAAAATTTGGTTGCAGCAGAGGAAGACAGAATGCTTGGGAAAAAGGGTAAAACGACTACTGAACTCGATACTATTCTAAAAAATATTATCGCGGAGGTTAGAAATGGACAAAAAGGACGAAATCTATAATGTTGTAATTTCTGATAGAGCAGTAGACATGCTATCGTCACATATTAGGTTTTTAGCACAAGTCAGTGTAAAAGCCGCAAATGACTTAAGAAAAGAAATCATTTCTGTTGCGAATAGTTTGATGAAAATGCCAGAGAGATTTGGATATGTTGATGATTCTGGCTTGACACAAAATAAATATCGAAAAGCGATAGTAGCTGGAAGATACTTACTACTATATCAAGTCAAAGAGGATACAGTGTTTATTGAATATATAGTTGACTGTCGGCAAGGCTACGAATGGTTGATGTAACCTTTTTTCGGCATCTCGCAGGTTTTAGAGGGTAAATAACTTTTTTCAATTTTCTAGAGATTTTTTGTATATAAAGGCATGATTTTAGGCTTCAAATCACTAGCTTTATTCTAAAAAATAACTTTTCTTTCAGTTTGAAAGTTTTTTTGTATATCAAATCGACCAATTGATATACAAAAACCAATAGATATTGGGGAAAAAGTTATTTTGATCGCAAAACAAGGCATATTTGCCTGAAAATGTCGTGAAAATATACAAATATGTCTCATAATTTCGAATAAAGTTATTTGCGCAAAAGCATTACCCAGTTGAAACTGCGATGAGGAATTTTTTCTAAACTGTTGCTAAGTCTTTGCGCATGATCAAGTCATTCTGCACCTCTTCGCCGACTAGGAAAGGATGCGTGCTGGTGGTGCGGAAGCCGTTGCGTTGATAAAAGGCGATTGCCTTTTCATTCTTTTCCCAGACTCCGAGCCAGAGGTACTTTTTATGGGAGGCGGCGCCGATTTCCTCTGCCTTATTCAGGAGGACGGAACCGAGTCCTTTGCTGTGGAATTCTTTCGAGAGGTAGATGCGCTCGATTTCTAAGGAGTCGCGGTCGCGAATGTCCGTTTGGGCATTGTGTTCGTTGAGTTTGAGGTAGCCGGCCAACTCCGCGTCTACATAAAGAAAATAAAATGCGGAATGCGGATCGCTGAGTTGGACTTGGATGTTTTCTAGGCTACAAGTGGTGTCGAAATAGACCTGCAGGCTTTCTGCGGAATTGCGTTGGCCTACTGTTTCGGTGAAGGTTTTAATGATGAGCGCGCGCAACGTTGCGGCGTCGGATGGGGTGCATTTTTCAAATATCGTGGTCATGGGCAATCGTCCTTTATGTGTCGTCCGTCGTTAGAGGTCTTTGACCGAAAGACGGGCTAAGGCACGGGACAGGGCGGCTTGTGACTGTGCCTGTTCCTGTGCGTTGATGCTTTTTTGGAGGCGCTCCTCGGCGCGTTTCTTTGCTTCGAGAGCGCGATTGAAGTCGATTTCCTCGGGCCATTCAGCGGAGTCTACGAGCAGGACCACTTGGTCGCCGAGCACTTGTGCAAAGCCAGAAGCGACGGAGGCAGAGCGCCATTTGTCGTTTTGCTTGATGCGGATGGAGGAGGCGACGACGGCTGCGACGATAGGGGCATGACTTTTGAGGATGCCAATTTCACCTTCGGGAGTCTTGAAGACAAGCATCTCAACCTGTTCGCGGAAGAACAGTTTTTCTGGGGTGACAATTTCCAAAGAAAAAGTGGAAGCCATTTATACCAGCTCCTTTGCGGCCTCGTACACGTCCTCGATAGCGCCTTTCATGAAGAAGGCTTGCTCGGGGATGTTGTCCATTTTACCGTCGAGGATTTCCTTGAAGCCACGGATGGTGTCTTTCAAAGGGACGTATTTGCCCTTGTACCCGACAAATTGCTCGGCAACGTGGAACGGTTGCGACAAATACCGTTGAATTTTTCTCGCTCGGAACACGGTGAGCTTATCCTCTTCGGAGAGCTCGTCCATCCCCAGAATCGCGATGATGTCCTGGAGCTCCTTGTTGCGCTGGAGGACTTCCTGGACGCGCCGTGCGACGTCGTAGTGTTCCTGGCCCACGATTTCCGGGGTCAGGATGCGAGAGGTAGATTCCAACGGGTCGACCGCCGGATAAATCCCTTTGTCGACGATCGCGCGACTGAGCACGGTGGTCGCATCCAAATGCGCAAACGTGGTAGCGGGCGCGGGGTCAGTGAGGTCGTCGGCCGGTACGTAGACCGCTTGCACCGAGGTGATCGAGCCTTTCTTCGTCGACGTGATGCGTTCCTGGAGCTCGCCCACTTCGGTTGCAAGGGTTGGCTGGTAGCCAACTGCCGACGGGATGCGCCCGAGGAGCGCGGAAACTTCAGAGCCCGCTTGGATGAAGCGGAAAATGTTATCGATGAAAAGGAGCACATCCTGGCCCATTTCATCGCGGAAATATTCTGCCATTGTGAGGCCGGAAAGACCAACGCGCATGCGCGATCCAGGGGGCTCGTTCATTTGGCCAAAGACCATGGCGGTTTTGTTGATGACGCCAGATTCTTGCATTTCGTGCCAGAGGTCGTTGCCCTCGCGGGAGCGTTCGCCAACGCCAGCAAACACGGAGTAGCCACCATGTTCGTAGGCGATGTTGCGGATGAGCTCCATGATGAGGACGGTTTTGCCGACGCCAGCGCCGCCAAAGAGTCCAATCTTGCCGCCTTTTGCATAGGGTGCCAGCAAGTCGACGACTTTGATCCCCGTCTCGAGTAGTTCGGTTGCCGGGAGTTGGTCCTCGAACTTTGGCGCTGGCCGATGAATCGGGTAATAGTCGGCAGGATTGACGTCGCCGAGGTTGTCGATTGCTTCACCGAGGACGTTAAACACGCGTCCGAGCACTTGTTCGCCAACTGGAACCTTGATGTTCGCTCCCGTATCGATGGCTTCGGCGCCCCGAACGATGCCGTCGGTCGACGTCATTGCGACGCAACGCACGGTGTCGTTCCCCAGATGCTGAATCACCTCTGTGGTGACAAATCCATCACCCAAGCGGATTTTCACCGCGTTATATATCTTTGGAAGATGGGAATCCTCAAATCGAATATCTACCACTGGTCCAATGACTTGCACTACCTTGCCATTTTTTTTTGCCATGTTTCTCCGCTCCATTCTTTTTACTCTAAGGCTGCTGCGCCGCCGACAATTTCTGAAATTTCTTGTGTGATGTTTGCTTGTCGTGCGCGATTATAATATAAATTCAGACTTTCAATCATTTCCATTGCGTTAGTCGTTGCGCTATCCATTGCGGTCATGCGCGCGTTTTGTTCACAGGTAAACGCCTCTACAAAGGCGCCGTAGATCATGCCTTTGAGGTACTTGGGTACGAGGAAATCGAAGACCTTTGCCTGCGTTGGTTCATATTCGAATTTGTCAGCGAATGTCGCTTTTTTGATTTCTGCTTCGCGTCGTTCATCTTCTGTCTCCACGCTCTTGCCTTTGACCTCGAGTTCCAGTGCTGATACCTCTAATGGCAGCAGTTTCACGACAAGCGGCTGCTGGTCGATGGAGGAAATCATCTGTGTGTAAATCATGAAGACCTCGTCATATTCAAAGGCTAGGAATTTCTCCAGAATCATATCTGCAATGTCACGAGCGCGATAAACCGTCGGGTTCTGCACACCGAAATCAAAGGTGGGATCCACGTCATACTGGTGTCGGATCAAGTAGTTGCGCCCCACGTTTCCCGCCACAAACAAATGGTTGTGGATGGCCTCGTCTCCGTCGTTGTCATCTTTGAGAATTTGCTCTGTAATCTTGAGTAGGTTTGAATTGTATCCGCCGACTAGTCCTTTGTCGCCAGAGATTACAAAAAAGAGCCGGCATTTGCTTTTTTCGACAGGGGTCAAACATTTGTGGTTGATGGAACTGCTGTTTTCCAGCATATTTGCCAACGTCTCTTTGACGATCTTGAAGTAAGGTGCCGACTTTTCCAACTGTTGGCGCGCTTTGCGTAACTTAACGGCAGAAATCAACTTCATGGCATTGGTAATTTGCATGGTTTGTTTGACGCTCTTGATTCTGTTTTTGATGTCGCGCATGTTTTCGGCCATTAGAATGTTCCTTTTAACTCAACGATTGCTTGCTTTAACAGTATTTCGTTTTCCGCGGTTAATAACCCAGTCTCGGCGATGTCTTTGAGGACCTGTCCATAATTCCCATGCACATAATCGACCAGTGCCCTGTTGAAGGAAAGAACTTGTTCGACTGGAATGTCCATGAGATAAGTGCCAGTCGCACAATATAGAATGACGACCTGTTCTTCGACGGGTACAGGGGAATACTGTCCTTGTTTCAAGGTTTCGACCAGGCGCATGCCCTGGGACAGTTTGTCCTGCGTGGATTGATCTAAGTCAGAACCGAACTGCGCAAAGACCGCGAGCTCGCGGTACTGTGCTAAATTGATGCGAATGGTGGAGGCGACTTTTTTCATCGCTTTGACCTGCGCATCGCCACCGACACGAGAGACGGAAAGGCCCACGTTGACGGCTGGGCGTTGGCCAGAGAAAAACAACTCGGACTCCAGATATATCTGACCATCCGTGATGGAGATGACGTTGGTAGGAATATACGCGGAGACGTCGCCTGCAAAGGTCTCGATGATCGGAAGGGCAGTGATTGAACCGCCACCTAAGTCGTCGCTGAGACGTGCAGCGCGTTCCAGGAGTCTGGAATGCAAGTAGAACACATCGCCAGGGTAGGCTTCGCGGCCTGGTGGTCTGCGGAGCAACAAGGACATGGCGCGGTACGCGACGGCGTGTTTCGACAAATCGTCGTAAATAATGAGGACGTCTTTGTGCAAATCATACATGAAATATTCTGCCATGGCGCAGCCTGCATACGGTGCGATGTATTGCACGGTCGAAGAGTCACTGGCGGTGGACGTCACGATGATGGTGTGCTCCAGCGCATTGTATTTGTCTAAGGTTTCTACGATACTAGCTACGGTGGATGCCTTTTGGCCGATGGCAACATAAATGCAAATGACACCGTTCCCTTTTTGGTTGATGATGGTATCGATGCCGATGGCAGTTTTGCCCGTCTGTTTGTCACCAATGATGAGCTCGCGCTGTCCACGTCCGATGGGAATCATCGCGTCAATTGCCATGATGCCGGTCTGGAGCGGGGTGGAGACGGATTTTCGGTGGATAACGCCGGGTGCCAAGAATTCGACAGGTCTTGTCGTCACAGCTGGAATCGGACCTTTTCCATCCAATGGCACACCGAGCGGGTTAATGACACGTCCGATAAAGGCTTCGCCAACGGGAATTTCCACTGTTTTGCCGGTCCGTTTGACACTGGAACCTTCTGTGATGTCGACGTTTTCACCGAGCAACACACAGCCGATGTTTTCTTCTTCCAAATTCATTGCCATGCCAAACTCGCCGTTTTCAAATTCCAACAACTCGCCTGCCATGCACTGATCCAGACCAAAGACGCGCGCGATGCCGTCCCCGGTTGACAATACGTAGCCTTCTTCGGTGGTCCTGGTTTCCAGGCCGAATCCTTCGATTTTTCCTTTAATGACTGCACTAATTTCTTCTGGTCTAAGCTTCATATATTTCACCCCAATTTAAGGTTTTTTTCAAACTATTCAGGCGACCCGCCAAACTATTGTCGTACACGATGTCGCCGACTTTCACGAGGATACCACCCAACAACGTTTTGTCGATTTCGAACTCGGTGATGACGCTGGATGCTTCATACATTTCACGATATTTTTCGCCAATGGCGCGGATTTGCGTTTCGTCGAGAGGGAACGCAGAACGAATGCGGATGATTTGGATTTTCTCGTGCTTATACGCCAGTCCGCGGTATTGCTTGGCAATGCTTGAATATGAGCCAATGCGGCCGCTTTCGATGAGAACCTTTAAGAAATTCACGATCATGACGGGCATTTGCTCTCCTAACACAGCATTTGCGATTTCTTGCTTTTGCTTGATTTCCAACTTTGGATTATTTAAAGCATGCCGAAAATCTTTATTGTCTCGCATGAGATAATAAATTTTTCGAAGAAACTCCAAATGTTCCTTGACTTGATTTTGTTCGACGGAAACCTGCAAAAATGCTTCCGCATACCGCTTGTCGACGAGAGACATTAAGCCACCCCTTCTTTTTCAATAAAGTCATTGACAAAAGCGCGGTTGGTTTCGGAGTCCATGTTGGCTTCGATGACTTTGGAAGCGGCGGACAGGGCAAGACCTGCAATTTCTGACTTTAACTTTGCCAGCATCTCTTGCCGTTCGTGGGCCATTTCTTTTCTGGTACGCGATTTGAATGCTTCCGCATCCTTCGTCGCGGCTTCCAACAACAGGTTATACTCTTGCTGTGCGCGTTTGCGGGAGTCCTCGACAATTTTCGCAGCTTCAATGCGCGCGGTGTTTAATGCGCCTTGATACTGTGTTTTGAGTGTGTCAGCCTCCAACATTTTTTGATTTGCTCCGTCAATGGTCTCCGCGATTGTGTTGGTGCGTTTTTCTAGGAACGCTGTCACGGGTTTCCAAAGCAATTTCTTCAGCACAAAGAAAAGGACAAGGAGATTGATGAGGATATAAATCCACAAATACGGGTCAAAACTGATGGGGTTGAGCGTCGCCTCTGCAAGCGGTGCGTACTGCAACATAGGAATCATATGATTCACCCTTTCAAAGCTCTTTTACAAGTCAGTCGAGATGGATTATCCCAACTTACTGTACAATAAAAATGACATCAAGAATCCGAAGATTCCCATTGCCTCTGCCATTGCCATACCGATCAACGCGATCTGTATGATCTTGCCGGATGCTTCCGGTTGTCTGGATACTGCCTCTGCTGCTTTTGCAGTCGCGATACCTACGCCGATTGCTGCAAAACCACCTGTCATAATTGCCAATGCTACTGCGATTGATTCCATTCCTTTCACCTCCTTAGTGTACGGTTTCTAAGTTTTCGTGCAAATATACTGAAGTTAAAAATACAAAAATATATGCTTGTAAGATGCCGTCAAACAAATCGAAATACAGACTTGCGGCGGCCGGAATGAAGACGGGAACCGCCAAAATAATCAGCTCCATGATGACATAGGCTGCAAAAATGTTTCCGAAGAGTCGGAGTGTGAGGGTAATGGGGCGCACGACATAATCCAACATCTTAAATGGCAGCATAATCGGTGAAGGTTCCAAGAAGGTCTTTAAGAATCCCTTGATGCCCCTGAAATAAATCGTCGAGAAAATCAATAGGGAAATCGACATCAGTGCAAGGGTGGTCGGTACGTTGACGTCCTTGGTCGGCGGCTTCAAGTTATAAATCGGGAAATCCTTAAACGCATCAATATGTAAGACATCGTAAAAGAAGGTCTTGGTCGGGAAGATATTGAAAATCGAAATGATGTTTGAAATCAAAAGGAACAAGAGAATGGAGCCAAAATAGGGCGCGAAGGCTTTCCAATGATGGCCAACCTGGTCCTTGGAAAATTTGTTGATGAAATCGACAATGAGTTCGATGATGCTTTGTCGTTTGCCGGGCACCATGGTGAATTTACTTGCTTTGACGAACACGAGCGCAAGAACGATGATGAGTAGGGTGACGATGGTCATGGAGATGGCGGTTTCAGAGACAGGAATATTTAGTCCAAATGCGTTGATTGTGAAAACGCTATGGTTGATTGCCATTTCCTCATTCAGTTTTTTAATGATTTCGCCCAAACGGTGTCACCTTCTTTGTCAATCTAGAGATCTGGCCGGATGATGCCAGCACCTTTGAGTACGGCATACACCATCATCACAAGCGGCACAATCAAGATGCCTGCGGCCAACGCAAGCAACAACTGCGTTGCGATTTTCATCGCTATCACAAACAGAAAAATGATGATCACCCAACTTAGAATATAAAAAATGATATTAAGAAGGGTCACGCTTCTGCTTGACGCATCTTTGCGTAATAGCCCTGTCACAACTCTTGACGTGAGCAAGGATTTTCCGATTCCAATCAAAGCGCCCAAGGCCAGTCCGATGATGACGAGATGACTGAGTCCCCAAAGGAAAAAGGAACCCATCAGAAACACCGCCAAACTTATTGCCGAACCAATGATTAAAAATCTCAAAAGCCTATTGTCCGTGACACTCACCTTTTTTGCAGAAGTTTATATATCAAGTATAATAATGCTACTTTTTTCACAAAAAATCAAGAGAAATCATTTATTTGCTTTGAATTGCTTTGAATTCTTCGGGTCTCTCTGTACTGAGCCCAAAATGGTACAACAACGCCTTGACAATCCGTTCGGAAGCCAGGCCGTCGCCGTATGGATTGACAGCTTGCGCCATCTGCGCGTATTCGGTCTTTGAGTTGAGAAGTTCACTTGCAAGACGGAAAATGACATCGGTCTCGTTGCCCGCCAGTTTGACGGTGCCCGCGGTGATTGCCTCAGGGCGCTCGGTTTCGTTTCGCAGCACGAGGACGGGTTTGCCAAAGGAAGGCGCTTCTTCTTGAATGCCGCCAGAGTCGGTCAGCACCATGTAGCAGCGATTGATTAAGTTGTGCATATCTTGCGCCGAAAGCGGATGAATGAGTTTGGCGCGCGGATGGTCGCCTAAGATGTTTTCCGCCGTCTCTTTGACTACAGGATTTAGGTGGACCGGGTAGACGATGAGCGTGTCTTCGAATGTCTCAAGAATCATGCGCAGTGCGGTGCAGATGTTTTCCAACGGTTCGCCAAGATTTTCACGGCGGTGTGCCGTCACAGCAAGGACGCGGGTTTTTGCGAAGTCAATCTCGTTGAGCATCTCATTTTCAAACACATAGTTCTCGCAAGTGGTTGTCTTCAACGCATCGATAACCGTGTTGCCCGTAGTATAAATGGTCTCTGGGGCGATGCTTTCGCGGATCAGATTCTCTTTGTTGGTGTCGGTAGGGGCGAAGTGCAAGTCAGCCATGGCGCCCGTCAGCTTACGGTTCATTTCCTCCGGAAACGGGAAGTACTTGTCGAAGGTGCGAAGTCCAGCCTCGACATGCCCAATGGCGACCTTGTTGTAAAACGCAGCAAGACTGCCCACAAATGTGGTCGTTGTATCGCCGTGTACCAGAACAATATCCGGCTTTTCGTTCCCGATGACTTGGTTCAAGCCTTCGAGCGCACGGGTGGTAATGTGGATGAGCGTTTGTTTGCTCGCCATGATATTAAGGTCAAAGTCTGGCGTGATTCTGAAAATCTCCAGCACCTGGTCCAACATCTGGCGGTGTTGTGCGGTCACGCATACTTGAGAAATGATTTGGTCTGGATATTTTTCCAACTCCAGCACGAGCGGTGCCATTTTGATTGCTTCCGGACGTGTGCCGAAAATTGTCATCACTTTAATTTTTTTCAATGGAATCTCCTCCGATTGGCTCTGAATCTTGGTCTTGCGCCTCATCTTTCTTTGTGGAAAGATAGCTAATGAATTTCACACCGATGGTCAGCAAAACACTTACGATGAGAATTAATATAATTGCGCCGATGGAATCCCAGCCCGATGTGCGCTTATTCATAAACATAATAAACACAATCGCGGAGCCACCCATCAATGCGCTGACGATATATAAAATGAAGACCACTTGCTTTTGTGAAAAGCCCAGATCGAGCAGCCTGTGGTGCAGGTGACCACGGTCAGGATCGGTGATTTTACGTTTGTGTTTGACGCGTCTCACGATGGCAAACGCAACATCAAAAAGCGGAATGCCAAATGCCAGAATCGGAATCGCCAAGGCCACAGCGGCATAGGATTTCAACGCCCCCTGAATGGAAATGACCGCGAGCGCAAAGCCGATAAAATTCGATCCAATGTCCGTCATGAAAATTTTCGCGGGGTTGATGTTGTAAGGTAAAAAGCCGAGTATGGCGCCCGCCAACGCAACCACAAGAATACTGACGCTCAGCATGTCTCTTGTCCCCATGATGATGGAGATAACAAAAATCGACAAGAGTGAAATGGCCGAAACACCCCCCGCAAGCCCGTCCAAACCATCGATAAAGTTGATGGCATTGGTGATGCCAACGATCCAGATGAGGGTCAAAACGACCGAAACAATGGGGTTGAGTGCAATCCAGCCAGTTGGCATGAAGGGATTTGTAAAACTTGATATTTGCGTGCCGGAGAAGATGACGATTCCCGCAGCCAAAAATTGAAACGCAAACTTGAGCACAGTATGAATTTCAAACAGATCATCGAGAAAGCCCATCACCATAATGAGCAAGAGGCCAATCACAAGTCCCGTCAATTGCGGATTTGGTGGCATCAATTTGACGATGCCAAATTGCTTTAAGACAACATTGAGAATGAGCACCGCAAAAAATCCTATGGCGATGGCGATGCCGCCCATTTTTGCGATGGGAATTTTATGAATCCTTCGGTCATTGTCCGGCACATCCAGTACGCCTGCCTTCAGTGCCAGTCGCCGCACCACTGGGGTGACGAGAAAAGACACCAAAAAAGCAAGTGCGATTGTTATTATATATTGTGCATATTCAGGCAATTGAAACACAGTGCACCTCGTTCAAATTAATCTACTTTTACTACTCTGACGCCCGCTTCTTTTAACATGTCCATTGCCATTTCATCCGGATATTCTCCTCTGAAAATGACTTTTGATATGCCGGCGTTGATAAGCATTTTTGCACACAAGGAGCAAGGTTGTGTGGTGATGTACATCACGGCGTCTTTGACGCTTGTGCCAGAGTAAGCAGCCTGCACCAGTGCATTCTGCTCGGCATGGATGGCGCGGCACAATTCGTGGCGTTCGCCAGATGGGATCTTGAGTTCGTCGCGGAGACAACCGACTTCTTCGCAATGCTTTGTGTTCATCGGCGAGCCGTTGTAACCCGTGGAAATAATGCGTTTATCCTTTACAATGATGGCACCAACTTGTCTGCGCAGGCAGGTAGATCGTTTCTTAATCACATCAACCATTTCCATGTAATAGTCGTCCCAACTTGGTCTCAACGCAATCACTCCTTATTCTTTCCTAAATTTATCATCGATCTTTGCTATTTTGCCGATTCTGCGAACGTGTCGCTCTTCGTGACTGAAGTCGGTCGCGAAAAAGTTGCTGACAATGTCAATCGCAAGGTCAAGGCCAACTACTCGCGCACCGAGTGCTAGGATGTTTGCATCATTGTGCAGACGCGTCATGCGCGCGCAAAAACTATCCGTGCAAAGCGCCGCACGCGCTCCCGGAACTTTGTTAGCAGCAATTGAGACGCCGATCCCCGTGCCACAAATGATGACACCAAAGTCACTTTTGCCTGAAACGACTTCGCGCGCAACGCGCTCACCGATTTCGGGAAATTCATCTCCCTCGCAGGCCGACAAGTCAAACACTTCTTTGCCTTGGCACGTGAGAAATTCGATAATTGCCTTTTTCAGTTCATTTCCAGTATGGTCGCAACCGATTGTGACTTTCATTCTTTCGCCTCCGCAATTCGTACTAAAAGTATTTTACACTATTCTCCCTTTGATTGAAAGAGTACATTTGAAAGTACGGATAAAAAAATGGAAGGTGCAGATGCATCTGCCAAATTGCAGTTCAAAGGCTGGCGGAGCGACGGATTTTTGGTCAAAATCCGCCGGATTGGCGCTGGGAGGGGCGAAAAGTTAGAATATTTTGTCCTATACAGAAAAAGGAGATAACGCGTTATCACCTTTTTTGTGGGGAGAGATAATATGACAACTTTCTTGAAATTTTGCTCGAAAATGGACGCCCAAACGAGCAGAATATCCATTAAATGGAAATAATGACCGAAATTTGTCTGAATTTTCTTGATTTCGGCTCAAAATCTTGCAAATTGGCGTTGGGAATTTTGAAAAGTTAGAATATTT
>JBAXOJ010000048.1:0-14354 GCA_037133315.1 Clostridia bacterium | reverse complement strand
AAATGAAAGAAATCACTCGATTTTTGAGTGATTTCTTGTTCCATTCATGTGATTTTACCCTAGCGAGTGCGATTTTTTAGAATATTTATCTCCCTACGGAAAAAGGAGATAACTCGTTATCCTAATAATCCATTTTTCAGTGATTTAAGACAACGCAACAGCCTAAAAGGTTGATTTCGCATTAAATCCGTGCGACGCCTGAGTTGCGAGCCGCTTCCGCTACCGCTTTCGCCACCGCTGGTCCCACGCGCTTGTCAAACGGCGCTGGGATGATGTATTCCGGACGCAACTCGTCTTCGGTGATGAGGTCCGCAATCGCATACGCTGCTGCAATCTTCATCTCGTCGTTAATGTCGCTTGCTCTCACGTCCAACGCGCCGCGGAAAATACCAGGGAACGCGAGTACGTTGTTGATTTGATTGTCAAAGTCGCTGCGGCCTGTGCCCATGACCTTTGCGCCAGCAGCAAATGCGTCAACTGGGAAAATCTCAGGAGTCGGATTCGCCATTGCGAAAAGAATTGGATCTGGCGCCATCGAGCGGACCATATCCTGTGTCACTTGACCAGGTGCGGAGAGGCCGATGAAAATATCGGAGCCGACCATGACGTCAGCCAATGTGCCCTTCTTCATATGAAGATTTGAGATTTTCGCCATTTCTGCCTTTTCTTCATTCAAGCCATCTCTTCCGTCATAAATCGCGCCTTGGCGATCGCACAAAATGACCTTTTGCAAGCCCATGCTCATGAGCAACTTTGTCACTGCGATACCAGCTGCGCCAGAACCGTTGACGACGACTTCCATATCTTTTAGTTCTTTTTTTACAAGTTTCAGGGCGTTAATCATCGCTGCCACTGTTACAACAGCCGTGCCGTGTTGGTCATCGTGGAAAATCGGAATATCAGACACTTCTTTGAGTCTTCTTTCGATTTCGAAACATCTTGGCGCTGAAATGTCTTCCAAATTGATGCCGCCAAAGCTGCCGAGGAGCAACTGCACTGTGTTTACGATATCGTCAACACTTTTTGAACGGATGCAAAGAGGAAACGCATCGACGTCGCCAAACACCTTAAATAATACGCATTTGCCTTCCATGACTGGCATGCCAGCTTCTGGACCGATGTCGCCAAGTCCGAGTACAGCTGTACCGTCCGTGATGACCGCCACAAGATTGTGTCTTCTTGTGTAAAGGTAAGACAGATCAACATCTTTTGAAATCTCAAGACATGGCTCTGCAACACCTGGTGTGTATGCGATAGATAAATCATCTTTGTTGTTAACTTCGCATCTGCTAATTACTTCGATCTTGCCTGCCCACTCAACGTGCGCCTTAATTGCTTTTTCTTGCACTGTCATAAAATTGCCTCCTAAAAATATATAAAATTTTAAATCCAAAAAGTTAACCACAGAAAATTATACCACAGTTTCAGTTGTTTGCAACCGTGAATTGATCGATTGTCTTGCCTTTGATGGAAATCGCTTTGACTTTTGTCTCTTTCTCTTTCACGTCCACGACCACGAAATGATATACCGATTTCGGCGGTACAATAATGCCCTTTTTGCTCGTATATAATGCGCTCATGGAGATAGCGCCCGCGGCCCCCGCGATGACTTGATTCACCTCGCGCTGAAAGGACGGATTGAAGCTACTGTCGACCAGTCGCCTGGAATAAATGTGTTCGTGCCCACAGAAAAGCGCGATATAATTCGTGTTGTCTACCACCTTCCAAAACTTGTCTCGTTCCTTCGGAAACATATCAAGTGCCGACCCTACATGACCGCCTGTTGGGTATGGTGGCGAATGCAAAAAGACAAATTTCGTCTTGGGTTCCACTCCATTACTCACGAGCGACGCGGTTTGAAACCATTCAAACTGTCGCTTCGTAATTTGGTTAATCTCTCCGACATGGTAGGAGTTGAGGACCACAAGTCGCGCATCCCCTGCGCCAAGATCCTTGTAATAGACGGTTCGGTTGTAGCCCTCCAGATCTGCCGTTGGCGTGAATTGAGAAAAGAACGCCCCGAAGATTTGCTCGTGTACTAGGTCATTCGTGCTACTGTATTCTTCATGGTTCCCAAACACGGGCAAGAGCGTTTCCAGCGGAAAATACTTGCTGTAACAATCCGCGAAGGTTTGCAACTGTGCTTCATATGTAGCAACATCTGTGCTCCCCGTAATGAGATCGCCACCAAACACAATATACTCGGGTTGCGGCTTGAGCGCCTTAATTTTTTTCAAAAGTTTTTTTAAGACGGGTTCGTTGATGCCGCCATCACTACCACGACTGTCGGCTAAAAAGACAAAGCGATGCGGTTGAAATGGCACAGCAGTAGGCGCTGCGGTAGGTGCAATCGTTGAGACGGGCGGTTCTCCAACATAGTCGTCGTGTCGCAACCCAAACGAGAGGAAAAATCCAGTGCCGACCACTGAAATGACAATGACAATCAACAAACTAATTACAAATTTCTTCATCACTTTACCACCTTATCTAGCCAATCGTCACGCGATTTTTCCCCTGCAATTTACTTTGATACATCAGTTTGTCGGCGCGTTGTACGATACTGTCAACTGTATCCCCCTGCTGCACCTCGGTTACACCAATCGAAATGGTCACGCTGACTTCTTGCGATTCACTTCGGATGACCGACCGTTCTACAAGAAATCGCATTCGTTCTGACACGTGTGCGACATCTTCCGGACCAACGTTTGTGAGCACCGCAAGGAACTCTTCGCCACCCCAACGTCCAATCATGTCATGCTTTCGTTCGCTTTCATCGATGGTCTTTGCAACCACCTTCAATACTTGATCTCCAACTTCGTGTCCATACTTGTCATTGACTTTTTTGAAATCATCGATATCAATAAATGCGACTGCAAAAGGAATTTGAAACGTCTTGAATTCCTCCATTTTCGCACTTAAAGCAAGTTCCAAACTTCTGCGATTACTGATTCCCGTAAGCGCATCTTCCGAAGCTTCCTTGCGATATTGCTCGAGTTTGTTGAGGATTTGAATCTTGTTGCCATCATCGATAAAGATCTCGACTGCACCAATAATTTTTTCGTTTTCGTCGTACATTGGCATGGTTTTGATTAGAACTGGGACGCGATGCCCTTTCGCGTGATGCAGATATACACGCGCCTCCCGCGGAATCCCATCTTGTATCGTTGCATGAAGCGGACAACCATTCAGACAAAGTTGATTTCCACACTCATCCACGTGATTCAATGTGTTGTCAAAACACTTTCTCATCACCACGTCTTTCGCCTGAAATCCCGTGATTTTTTCAGCGCCTTTGTTCCATGCCGTGATGGTTCTGTCATTATCCACGAAATAGATTCCTTCATATAATAGTTCCAACATCTCAATAAAATATTTATCCTGCATCATTACAACCCACCGCCTTCGATTAATTCTTTCGCAGCCCCCACTTCTGGGAGCTGATTCCCATGGTCAAGTACAAACTGCAACTCTACTTCCGCATCTTTCAGGCGCTTTTGGTTGTAAAAGAGTTTTCCCAGCAAGAAATGCGCACGAATGATGACGCTTTTCCGCACCTCAAATTCTAGGATATCTTGCAAAACATCCTCACACCCGTCGTATTTTGCGAGCATGATGTCAATTTCGCATCGATTGATCCGCAGTGCATGGGAGACGCGTTTCAGTTCTAACGGCCTGAAGTTCTTATCTTTCGACAATTGTTCTGCTTTTTGGAGCCACTCCTCTGCCAGCGATAATTCCTGTCTCGCGACACTGAGCGATGCAAAGCTCACCGCAAACGTTGCCTTAAGACCCACTGGGATCTTTGTGTCAAATTTCGACTCCATGCTCTTTTGCGTTTCCAACGCCTCAGAGAGCCGGTTACAATTCAAAAGACCGATGAGTTTCCAGTTCAAAAAATTGAGTTTCATACGCTTTTCGCGTTCCCCGTCTGCGAACGCGGTTGCTTCCTTGAGAAAAGTAAACGGGTCACACTTTTCATATAGCGTGCGCAACGTCATCTTCATCAATAGCCCTTTGAAAAACGATACTACACCAAAGCCTAAAAAAGCCTCAACAATCAGGAGCGTAAAAGCTGTGCTCCCCGTCAGTGTGCGATTGACAAAGAGCAAAATCGTTGGCGCCAGCAGAAGAAGTAATATGCCATTCGCAATCCATTTGTAGTAACGAATCAAAATGAGTTTCATTTCCATAACCTCAATTCTAGTTGTTTAAAAAGAAGACAATTGCGATAAAATGACAGGTCGCTCCGCAGTTGATAAAGAGATGCCAAACCATGTGTGCGTAGTTCTTTTTCATTGCGTAAAATGCTACGCCACCTGTATAAAAGAGCCCGCCCGCAAGGATTAAAACCAGATGAATCGGGCTCGAATTGGACAACCACGACGGAAAAAACATGACCGCCGTCCAGCCCATGACAATGTAGATTGCCACGCTCAGCTTCGGTAACGACATTTTGGCAAGCGACTTGTACAAAATCCCAGCAATCACCATGCCCCATTGGATACCAAATATCACCCAGCCCTGCCAGCCACGGATGACGCAAAGGGCCACGGGTGTGTAAGTTCCGGCAATCGCAACATAAATAAAAATGTGATCCAGAATTCTGAAAACCGCTTTGTGTTTGCTCTGCTGGGCCATCGCATGATACAGTGTCGAGCCCAAAAACATCAAGAAGACCGAAATCAGGAAAACACCCGTACAAATCCCCTGCAGCCAGCCCCCTTTGATGTAGCCCGTGATAGTGACAACGGGTAGTAAAAGCAAGGCAATCGCCGCCATCGTACCATGTGCGATGCTATTTCCCACTTCCTCGCGTGCAGAATATATTTTTACGTTTTGATTCTTTTCCGTTTTCATCTGCATATATGCCCCTTTTCATCTTCATTGTACTACAACCGCCGTGGTTTTTACACTCAAACGCCCAAGAAACTTTGACTGACAAGTCACCATTTGCATGGCACTAAGTTTTTTGACGTAGACCGAAAAATCTCCGTTATTTTGCGCATAATTCGAAAACAACTTCCCATTGACGCGAATCAGTATCCGCGCATACGGCGATGCATTACCCTGTACGAATCGATGACCTGCCACCGGTTGTTTCAGATAAGGCTTTCTTGGATACACCGTGATACTGGTAAACGCACTCGAGCGAATATCTTTTCTTTCCTGCACGCGAATTACCGACCAAGTGAGTTGCGTAGGAATGTCGCACGACCAAGTTCCAAAGTACGTGTCGGCATAAGTGGTATACTTGCGGTCTGCTTCAATGACAATCTTCACGCCCTTTTCCGCCATCCCTCGTAATTGTGTCGTGCCATCGGTCACCGCTCGAATCGTAGGTTTTTTAAGGGTCGACAAATCCTGCACCGCAAACGGTTGCACAAACGCAATGCCACCCGTGCCCTTGATTTGTGCGCGAACATATTTGTTAACTTTGGTTTCATAGTAATTGAGATCAATGGTATTGCCCGTCGCAATGACTTTTCCATCCGCCACCCATTCAATCTTCGTGTAATGGTCGGCAGCAATCGAAATGGCATGCGCCGTCTGGTCTACCGTCACGCCCGTGAGTTCTGGCGTGTCTCCCGTCGCTTCAAACGTTTCACCGAGCTCTCGTTTCGCGACTTTCGCGACCGCATAAAATGTGCCGTCAGTCAACGCAGTGCGAATATTTGTAAGGTTATTTGATGGCATCAAAAGCATATTAAAACTAAATCCTGTCCCGACTGCTTCGTGCGTGTCGTCGTTTGAGGTTGCCCACACATTGCGCGTCGGCAACGTCTTTTGCAACACGTTGTCCCAAAGGATGCGGTCACTCGCGGAGTCCCCATCTTTTTTATTGATGACTTCCATGGCAAAGCAAGAAGGATATTTTAAGTAGAGATTTGCATATTTCGAAACAAAAAATGGCTCACTGGAGCGCTGCGCGCCGTATGTTCCGCCATTCGCGCCGCCCGTATAACGTCCTGGATGATTGATCTGCGAAATGCCCCCACCCTTTTCTGCAGCAGCGATATTTTCCTCGATGGTCGACCCGTATTCGTTTCTAAAATCGACAAAATAGGTATTTATATTTTCCGTCACGGTTTGCTCAATCCCGAAGGGAATCGGCACAAGTCCGACGTTCCCGCGCCCCACTCCGGCCTTGATTTCATCTAGTCGCGCCGTCGTCAGGTACGTCCGCGCTGGCCGGTCCGTGCGATCGAGGGTGGTATTGACAAAGTCGTGGTCCGTGAGCGCCATCACGTTGTACCCTTTTGCATAATGATCTTCCACCACGGCGGCCGGCTCATCCGCTCCACCGTTTTCCTTGGAGTGCACGTGCAATCCTGCCTTATATTGACCATAGGTCGCCCAATCGACGGAGGCATAGGGACTTGTAATTTGATATTCTTTATCCCCTTCCACGAGTGCGGGGCCGTAAACTGATTCGTCCGCCGAGACTGGTGTGGTCCATTGATACCCTGCACATATTACGGCTACTGCGACGAGAAGCGCGAAAACTCTTTTTATCATGAGACCACCTCCAATTTGAGATATTTATAGATTCACAGTTATCATACATCTTATAGGGTAAAAAACTCAAGTATTATTTTATTCCTAATTCATACACAATACACACATCAACCCAAAATTATGTGAACAAATACATATTTTAGTGATATAATAAGCTTATCAGAAGATGTAAAACAGAATAAAAAAGATTCATGAGTTATTCCGAAGGAGGAATCGTAATGAAAAAGATTGCAAAATTACTAATCGTAACAGTAGTCCTGTTCGTGATTTCGGGTCTGAGTATTTCGGTCAGCGCAAGTGATGCAGACTTTACAGTCATAGCTGGCACGTTGACAGAATACACCGGACACGACACCGTCGTGGTCATTCCAAGCACGTTGGGGATTACCAAAATCGGAGACGCCACATTCGAAAACTTCAACACGATCACTGCGGTCACAATCCCAGAAGGGGTCACGGAAATTGGCACGCGTTCGTTTCAACATTGCACCAAATTGGCGTCCGTCACGTTGCCAAGTTCCTTACTCGTCATCGGCATCAGTGCGTTTCGGAATAATGCGAGCCTAAAATACATCACCATTCCAGCACACGTCACGACCATAGGAGATTGTGCCTTTGAGTACTGCTCCAGCCTGCTTGGCATCGCTTTACCACCAAGTGTGACAACGGTTGGTTATTCCGCCTTTGCGAGTTGCACGCGCCTAAAAGCCATTTTATTGCCGAGCAGCATCACCACGCTAGGCGTGAACATCTTCAAGTACTCCAGCTATGTGACTCTTTATGTCACAGATCCGTCCGCTGCGTTGCAGTATGCGATGGCGAACCAGCTACTCTATTCGACGGAACCCGTCGACACCACTGCACCCGTCATCACCATTGGTCCTTACACGAAGGCTTGGACACACAATAGCATCAAGGTTTCTGCTACCGTAAACAAAGGCATTTTAAATGCCTCTTCGAAAACATTTCTTTGGAACGCAAGTTTCACCTTTACGGCAATCAATGACTTTGGCGTTGCGACCTCAAAGACTGTGACCATTAAAAACATTGACAAAACTGCGCCTAAAATCTCCGTCAAAAGCGCCAGCGGAAAAACAATTCTCAGCGGTGCGTCTGTGAAATTCGCACAAATAACCGTGACAGACCCTAATCTTGCCACGAAAACGCTTAAGAAGAATGCAAAAGTCGTCCGCTGGCCAGCCAACGGCATCATCCAGACCGGCGGTAGCTATCAAGTCATCGCGACCGACAAGGCCGGGAATCTGAGTACCTTTGCGATCAAGGTCATCACGTTCGTGAAGTAGATCAGCGTAATTCTCGGCTCAATTTTTACTAATCAATTTTTTAAAAGCGATAAGTGTATAAAAAGAGACTGGTTCCCGGTCTCTTTTTCCTTTTTGAACTTCGATTTTTACAAACTTTAAAAATATATTGAAAAAGTGTATAAAAATAAGTAAATATTACGATCTTTGCCGAGAGATTCGTCGCCAAACCTTCTCAGGAGGAGCTATTTTTATACACTTTTCATTTCAAAAAAAAAATATTGTAAAAATTCCGCCGAAAACAGTTCCTTTTTGATAATTTCTGGGCGGAATTTATACACTTTTGCTTTTTAAAAAAAATATTTGTAAAAAAGCGGTGAGTTCGGCGTGCATCGCATCGCTCGCGTCAGAATGTAAGCACGTAATTTGACTTGTAGGTCCTGCCCGAAGCCGTCATGAACAGTTGATACTTCCCCTTCAACCCCTCGGATGAAATGCTGGCATAAAACATTTGCCCCGCAACGCCACCTTTTAATGCAGAGAGTCTCGTCACCAATGTCTCGTTCGTGGACTTGTTGACGATGATTGCGTATCCACCGCTTGGAAAGTTTTTCGAATTCCAGGTGCCGCTTATAACCACTCTGCCGTAGCTACGGTTGACCTTGAGTTCAAAGTCAGGTGATGTCTGAGAATTCAGATCATAGCTCGCACCAGCACGGGAAACTTGCTTTCCAAAACTTCCATAGTACTTGCCTCTTTCATTCATATCATAAGTGTTTTTCTCCGTATAAAACTGCATGCGCTCGGTGCGATAGCACAATACATTGATCAACAGTTCGAAGACCACCTTATTGTCTTTCACTTCAACCACAGAAGCCGTGTTTGTGACGCCCTTGGCTTTTGCTTTTTTTGCAATCGAAGAGGTCGAAAGAAGTGCCCCGGAGGTCATGATGTAGTGTCCATTTGCGACATAATCGATATCCGAAATATAGGAAGAGTACCAATCATCGCCGCGCTCCTTGCCAAACGACCACAATTGTTCCACCGTCATGTCCTTTGTATTAATATGAAAGCGCACGCCTCTAGAATAATTCTGCTCCACAGGTACAAGATCCTCGCGGTTACTTTTCTTCGCTCGGTAGGAGCCGTTGTCAAACATAATGATGTCCCCGTCGGGCAGGAAGCTTGCTGCGTGTTGGGCATAGGCCCATTGAAAATCGTTCTTCGCTAACGAATTTATCTTGGTCAGTTTTGGTTTGAAAAACATCTTCGGATCCAACTTCGACCAGCCTTCTGAATCACCGAGAAACCACTTCATCTTTTTGCTGGTATAGTCGATACCCACCACGCCGTCTAGATTTCTGGCAGAAAAAAGGATGGTATTCGTCTTTTGGTTATAACTCACCGAATTAAGATGGAACCAGTCGCCTGGCTTCTTGTTAATTGACTGGCCGTCTGTGATGTCAAAATACTTCTTCATGTCGAATGTTTTTACAACCTTTCCGGTTTTTCGGCTTAACTCATACACGTAGTCTTCCCGTGTCGCTTGGTCAGGGCTGTTGCCGCAGACAACGAGGTTGCCGTTTGGCATCTCGATGAAATCGTGGTGTTGGCCGCCTGGGAGCACATACACAGCATAAATTTTCCCGATGAGGTCCATTTCGCGCAAGCCTACAGAATAATATGACCCATCAATACATTCTACCGTAGATGACATGATTCTGCCGTTGGCGAGTCGCCGCGTCGGTTTGGTACGCCCTTCTTCATTTAAATACCAGCGGATGTCGCCGTTGGAATCGTAGGCCATCGAGGAAACGCTTTCCGCAGTCGTATTCGACGGATCGCAAAATGTCAGGCCGTCCGTGAATTGTCCCTTTACTTTTTTCAGAACCGATGCCTTCGTCACAACCGAATCCAGCGGGTCTGTCTCAATTGTAATTTTATTTTTCGAGCCATCTTCTAATACAAACTCAACCTTGTTTTTCTCTCCTGGATAGAGGCCGTATACTGGCAAAATGTGCGTCGTTCCTGCCGGAAACGTATTTTTTATATCAACTGACCGGTCATGCCCGAACACGGTCATGCTGACTTTCGTCGCCGTTTTTGTTTGAAACATCACAAGCGCGGACAAAGGAGAAATCCCATATGGATTGAGCGCCACAAACGGGTTAGAAATCTTGTAGCCCCGTTTCAACTCCGTCTTCAGGCTTTTGTCAATCTTGGCTTGGGTTGTCAACTGGTCCTTGTTCGGGTCCATTTTCCCGATTTCAAAGTTGGTCTGCGAATTTGGCACCACCGTCGGCTTTGGTGAAGCAGTTGAAAGCGGTGGCTTTGCAACCGTCGGCGTGCAACCTGCAACAAATGCGACAAGCAATACAATCGCTAATATCTTAATCTGTCCGAATCTTTTCATACATAATTCCTCTTTTCAAATGGTTCTTGTTAAGACTTTAAGTATACACTATTAATCCCTTAAACACTCGGTTTTTCCCAAAATGATAATTTTATACTGTTTTTAGTCGCCCGTTACACAAAACTGTACGATCCTGTGATATACTTACATCACCACACGAAATAGATATAAATCGAATACGGAGGATTATTACCATGAAAACAATTAAGTTCTTGATTGTTTGCACTTCATTTCTCATTATTGCAGGCTTAGCGGCATGTAGTACGGGAGCTCCTTCTGTTGCCACGCAAACCGCGCAACCGACTGGAGCACAAACGATCAATGTGGCGGGTTGGAATTTTTCCGTACTCGAATCCACAATCAATGCATCGTTAGAAAACTTCAACACCACGTACGGTTACGATGGGGTGTCTGATGTGGAGAAAATTACGAAGACGCCTGCCGCAGGCAAGACTTTTTTACTAATAAAAATGAAAATTGAAAAAAAGGATGGCACGACCAGCGTTGACTGGAACGATGTCACGGTCAAAGATGCAAGCGGAAACACCTTCCAGCGTACGGACGATAGCTTTTTGACACAACTCGACTTCCAACGCATCCGCGGAACGACTTTAACCTTCGGCGTTTTTGAAGGGTGGATTGCATTTGAAATAAATCTTGATTCTTTGGGTTTGGTGTTTGACTATAAAGCAAGTACGATTCCTTTGAATATAAATCTGAAATAGAAAAGAGTGGTTTGAATGAGTAAAAAGTTACTATCATTTTCCGCATTATTTATTGCTGTCGCGTTTATTGTGACTGGATGTGCAAGTACGACGACCACAACACAGACCCCTGTCGCTGTCAAGACATTGGTTTCCGAAGATGCCCTTGCGAAGCAAGGTACGTTTGACGCGAGTCTGAAAAAAGAAGTGACTGCAAAGCACCCTTTTGCAAAGGCATTTGTGGCTTTGAACCCGTATGGGAATGCACCGCTTTCTGCAGTCGTGATTTTTGAGACGGACAAGGCAACAACCGTTCATTTGAAAGTGACTGGACATGATGCTTCAACGGATATCAACCACGACTTCCCTGCCGCGACGTCACACGTCATCCCTGTCTATGGCCTGTATCCTGGAGAAGACAATGCTGTCATCCTGACCCTTGGCGATGGCACAAAAAGAACAATTCAAATTAAGACTGAAGATGTCGCAAAAGATTATATGACCGCGACCGTCATCAAAAGTCCTAAGGACAAGAGCATCATGGAAAAAGGTTGGGATTTTGTCACACCTGACGACAAGCCGATTGCTGCATATGACTCCAATGGCGAAATGCGTTGGAACCTCACAAACATCGGTATTGCAAGAGAAGTACGCGCATTAGCGAACGGTCGGTTCCTAATTCCTTCGTTCCGCAAGGACAACGCAAATACCGTACTAGGCGTCACTGAAATTGACTTGATGGGCAAAATCTATTCCGATTACATCGTGAACGGCGGCAACCATCATGACGCATATGAGATGCCAAATGGCAATTTGTTGGTCTGCTCTGCAAACTACACCGTATTTGAAATCAATCGTACCACAGGCGCTGTGGAGAAGACCTTTAATGTCAATGACTTAATCCCAAAAGATGACGGCGGATCACTCATCAACAATGGCAACTGGTTTCACAACAACTCGGTTTGGTATGATCAAAAATCGGATACTGTTTTATTGTCTGGCCGTCGCAATAACGCTGTGTTAGGTGTGAGCTATACAACTGGAAAACTCAAATGGATTTTAAGCGATCCAGAAGGTTGGACGCAGGTTGACAAGAAATTACTGTTCAAGCCAATCGGTAAAAATTTCGAATGGCAATACGCACAACACTCCGCTCACATGACACCAGAAGGCTACGTTTTTCTTTTTGATAATGGTCGCGTGCGCGCTAAGGTGACAAGTCCAAAATCGCAAATCAGAACGGGCGACACTAATTTTTCCAGGGCCGTCATGTATAAAATTGACACAAAAAAAATGACCATCGAACAAGTATGGCAGTTTGGTAAGGAACGCGGTCCCTCTTGGTATTCGGTCTATATTTCAAATGTCATGTACTTCGCAAAAGGTCATTACTACGCCAATTCAGGCGGCCTGCTTTATGATACGGCAAACAAGACATATGAGGTGGATGAAAATATTTCTACGCAACCAGGCATTCGTGCTTCCGCAGATGTCGTTGAAATCATCAATGACAAGGTCATTTATGAAATTAAATTCAATAAGAATATTTACCAGGTTGTCAGACTTGCTCCCTATCGTGACGCAATGAGCTTTGACTTGGATTATGTCGGTAAAGTGGTCGGCACTTTAAACCCTGACACTTTGTCGGTAGAATCTAATCTCAACATAAGCAACGCGAAAGCGCCAGACTTCTTCAAAGTGACAGCAATCCAGGATCCAATCCGCGTGCTGATTACTGGAACTTGGGATGTTGGAAAAGCCCCGAAAGATGCCAAGTTAATTATCAAGACCGTGGGACAGGAAACCTACGCGAGCAAAGCCATCGCGCCACCAAACGCAACGGCAGCAATTATTGCGAAAAACTTCGGTGCGCAAATCTCCACAGCCGGCTTCAAGGCAGGTCAATATGACGTCCTCATCCTTGCAGATGGCGTGTTGTATAACCCAGGTATTCGATTTGAGATAAAATAACTATTTATCGTTTTCTTTTGCTTCGTTATATTCGCCCTTTAAATTGTCGGTAAGCTGTTCAACGGAAATGATTTCGTGCGCACGATAGGCGTTTGTGCCTGCGAACGCAAAGCCATTCTGCAGCTTGCCCTTTTGGGCATTGTTGAGCGCGAGCGCGATGCAGTACGGGCTGTTGAGATGATCACACGTCACGATGCAGTGATATGGGCACCGAAACGGAATCTTGTCCCCCGCCTCGACCTGGTTGGTGAATTTGTTTTTGATGGCGCGACCGGGCATGCCAACTGGACTTTTGATGATGCCAATGTCCTCTTCCGTCGCATCAATGTACGAATTTTTGAAGCCTTCCGAGGCGTCGCACTCGTCCGTGGTCACGAATTGCGTGCCCATCTGAACGCCAGCGGCACCCAGCTCCATGAACTGATAAATATCCGCGCCAGTATAAATCCCGCCGCCGACGATAACCGGAATCTTCTTTTCGTACTGCTCCTCGAATGGCTTGACCGTCTCCAGCACATCGCTCAAAATGTGATCAAGCGAATAGGCTGGATCCTCAATTTGCTCTTCCTTGAAGCCCAGATGGCCGCCTGCTTTCGGTCCTTCGACAACGATTGCGTCAGGCATGTAATTGTATTTATCGAGCCATTTTTTGATGATAATTTTCGCAGCGCGTCCCGACGAAACAATCGGCACCAGCTTTGTCTTTTTCGATCCGTGCAACAGGTCCGGCAAATTAAGTGGCAGCCCCGCGCCCGAGAAAATGACGTCGATGCCTTCTTCCACGGCTGCCTTGACATAGTCTGCGAAATCGGAGAGCGCCACCATGATGTTGACGCCGAGAATGCCCTTGGTCAGTTTGCGTGCCTTGCGGATTTCTTCCCTAAGTACGCGGATGTTTGCGGCGAGATAGTTCGAATAGGCATCTGGCTCCGAAAGCCCAATGCCTGCTGCTGAAATAACCCCGATTCCGCCTTGGTTTGCGACGGCCGCCGATAACCCGGACAGCGAAACGCCAATGCCCATGCCACCCTGAATAATCGGGAGCTTTGCCGTCAGATTGCCTATGATTAGGCTTTTCATGCTATTGATATTCATATAAATCCCCTCTAACTGTTCTTCCGAAAATCTCGAAACCGCAGAAAGCAATCATTCCAAAGTTTTTCAATTTTCAAATTCTCTCTACTTGCATTCCAATTCTCCAGATTACGCCACGCACAACGATGATTTGACACATCTGATTGCGGAACGCTTTCTGCTTACATCGTCAAGTCGTCGCTAGCGTATCTCATACGCCTACGCTCGACTTTCCTTGTCTTTCGAGATTTTCGAAAGAACTAGACTTCTTGCCATTTATTTTGGAATAGATTTAGATTTTAAAGGAAAATTTAAATGAATTATAAAATAAATACGAAACAATTTCACTTACATAATTAATTGTACCCTAATTTCGGCGAAAACACAAATTGCTCATTTGGTTCCGGTTCTCTG
>JBAXOJ010000047.1:0-14802 GCA_037133315.1 Clostridia bacterium | reverse complement strand
TTTGTTTCTGCCCGTTTCTGTGGGTTTCTGTTGTTTTTTAATTATATCACCACAGTTTTTGTTTGTAAACAGAAAAATTCAGAAAATCACAACACTTTTGAGATAAATTTTACGACTTGCGCCGCAAGGTGCTCGTTGCCTTGCGGCGCATAATGCACATCGCCAGGCCCCGCAAAATATTCTGCAGGAAACTGCGCCGTCAACGCATGTAGGTCATTGATTAGGATGCCATTCTCGTCCATGATTTTTTTCGCGATTGCATTGTATTTGATTTCATCGCCTTCAAAGCGCCCGACTTCACCCGCTGGCACAAGGGTCGTAGACGCCCAGATTAACGTTGCGCCAGCATCCTTGAGAAGTTGCACAATTTGACGCAGATTTTTTTCATAGGCTTCCGGCGTAACAGATATCACTCCTCGGACCTTATCTCTGTTGCCGAACTCTGCAGAATCCGGGTGACGATACGCAATGTCGTGAAGGCCGAAATTAAAGTGAATCACATCTCACTTCTTACTCCCAAGCCAAGCGTACAGGTCCGTCAGGCCAACCGTCGTCGGCCCACAATTGATGACATTTTCCTCCGGCGCCCACGGACGTGTTACCTCTGCAACGCCTTCCAGTAACGCAGCGACAAATGGCATATACCCTATGGAAATGGAATCGCCGATGAGCAACACCTGCGGTAAATCTTCCTTTTGACTCATTTGTGCAGCCTCCTTATTTCGTATAATCCTTTTAATCCATTCTAATCAGATTGCGCGTTTATGGCAAGAGGAAAATCGGGCGCCAGATATCCATGAATTGGTAATTATTTGTCATATATCGCGTCACAGAGAAAAAGGGGATAACGCGTTATCTCCTTTTCTTGTGGGGGTGTAAATATTCTAAAATCACGCCCTTGCTCGGGCAAATTCTCTCAAGTTGGACAAGAAATCATCAAATTTCAACTTGATTTCTTTCATTTCTTCCTTTTGTTGGAAATTTTGCGCCTTTTTCAGCGCAAAATCTCGAGAAATTGAAAGCGAGTTGTCATATAACGCGTCTCAAAGAAAAAGGTGATAACGCGTTATCTCTTTTTTCTGTAGGGGCGCAAATATTCTAAAATTACGCCCCGGACGCGAGGTCCGCCCGCCCCGCGCGCCCCTCGCGCAGCGCGCATGCCTCTTCCCTTTGCGTTTTTGCCCAGAATGTAATAGAATATGAATAATAAATTTTCGGAGGGAAACAATGGATCGATTTATTGCCTTTCTAGAACGACCGTTTGTCAGACGCATCGGCATGCTCCTATTGCTTGGCCTGGTGCTGTTCCTATTGAAGGATATGATCAACATCATCTTGATGACCTTTATTCTGGCGTTTTTAATGAACAAACTCGAAGGATTTCTCCAAAGAAAGTTGCCAGAAAAGGTAAAGATCCATCCGAATGTGCTCTTCTCCGTTCAGTTTACAGTGCTCGCGGTCGTGATTATTTTGGCCATCGTGTTTACGGTGCCGAAGTTAATTGCGGAGACGCAGGCCCTCTTATCGAGCTTGTTGGCGACGCTTGGGATCGACATGAGTGCGACTTCGCAGACCTCCGCGGGAGCCGCTTCCGCCCTGACCTTAAAAGACGTGCTCACAAAACTCAACGTGCCAGAGAACATCGTCTCCATGCTTTCGAGTTTCAACCTAGCCTCGCTCAATATTGGCGCGTACCTCACGAACGTTTCGACGGTCATCTTAAATACGGTCAAAGGCATCTCCGACGGCGCTGTGCAGTTCTTCCTCGCCTTCGTCCTGAGCTTGTTCTTTGTGATTCAAAAAAAGCGTCTACACGCGTTTGGAGAGCTGTTTGAGAAAAGTAAAATTGCGCATTTCTACATGGATTGCAAGGAATTCTTCAATAAATTCATCAATACCTTCGGCGTGATTCTGCAGAATCAAGTGATTGTTTCTACTATTAATACAATTCTTTCGCTCATTTGTCTTTACATTCTTGGGTATCAAAATTTAATTCCACTTGCACTGATGATTTTTGTGCTGGGACTCATCCCGATTGCTGGGGTCATCATTTCCATGATTCCACTGACGCTGATTACGTTGACCATGGTGCCTACGACGGGAG
This sequence comes from Clostridia bacterium, assembly GCA_037133315.1. GTDB lineage: Bacteria > Bacillota > Clostridia > JBAXOJ01 > JBAXOJ01 > JBAXOJ01. Next base: position 12,698 of record JBAXOJ010000047.1, on the reverse strand, counting down.
TCCTATATGATGTCTTCCACGTGCAGTTGGACAGCGTGTCGCGGCTGCTGCTATTGCTCCTGCTTGGAGTCATCATACACACAATGGAAGCCTACGTCATCGCCCCAAAACTGCTGAGCGACAAAATGAAGCTTCCAATTTTCATCGTGATTTGTGTGTTAATTATCTGCGAACACTACTTCAAAATTTGGGGACTCATCGTCGGCATCCCGATTTTCGTGTTCATTGTGGATTTGCTTGGTGTCGATCCGAAGGATACCTTGAAAGCGCTAGATTAAATCGAAATTAATAGATATTTTCAAAATCGCGGGTGCGGAGGACTTGATTCAATTCCTTCGCATCTTTTATTCTGTGCGAAACCAAAATTCCACCGCGGTCAATGTCGTCATATTGATGATAATCCGAGCCCGAAACCCCGATGATGCCGTGTTCGACGGCAAAATTCATAGCTTGGCGGTTGCGGCTGTCGTGGCGCGAATTTGCGTTGAACACTTCCACCCCGTCCAACAACTCCGCCGGCATGCGCGTCATCCAATTCCGAAACGGGTGCGCCTGAATCACGAGCACATCCAATCCTTCTATGCGCGAGCGAAATTCCGCAAGCGTGATCTTTGTCAGGTCTGTGTTTGCCAACACAAAGGCATCGGGCAACCCATAGACCAGGTAGTCGTTTGCGTTTTCCTCAAAACGCAGTTCCATTCCATAAATGACGTCCAACCCATGCAACGCGCCTGCCGCTTGTGCCGCTTCAAAGCCGCTCTTGAAAAACGCATAGTTCTCCTCCCATGGACGGTCCTGCCTTGGGTCCGTAAAACCTGGCCAAAAATGATCGGTGATGGCCACACCTTGAAACCCTGCATTTTTGTGTTCTAAAATTACTTTTTCTGCGTCAACCTGCCCGCAGGGACTGACTTCACTGGTGTGCGTGTGAATGTTATACTTGTACAATGTCTTTCGCCTCAAAACTTTTCAAATTATTTACCTATTTATTATAACTTCTGCATTGCCCGTTTTCAAGGAATGATGTAAGATAAACACGAGAACGAATAAAAATAAATGGGGGCTTTGCAAATGCTGATAAAAAATGCAAAAATCTTTTTGGAAGATCAGATCATTGATTCTGGATTTATCAAAATTTCAGATGGGAAAATCCAAGATTATGGCACGATGAGCGACCTTTCATACAAGACGAGTTATCACTTTGAGACCGATTTCATCAATGCCGAAGGAAGCATTGTGGCACCGGGGTTCATTGACGAGCACATCCACGGGGTGGCCGGCATGGATTTCATGGATGAGGCCAAGGGCATTCCAGTCATTGAAAAGATTGCGGTGGAATTGCTGAAAGAAGGCACCACAGCGTTTTTGGCAACCACGATGACGGACAGCACAGAAAATATCAGCAGCGTTTGTAACTCGGTTTACATGGCGATGAACGACCTACGCCCGAAGCCACTTGGCGCCAAATTACTTGGGGTACACATGGAAGGCCCGTTTATCAATACGCAGTATCGCGGTGCACAAAAAGCCGAACACATCGTACAACCAGACGCACAAGCCTTTCGCAAAGTATTTGAGGAGACGAATCGCGTCATAAAACTCGTCACCTACGCAGTCGAAAAAGATCCCAATTGCGAATTCACAAAGACGCTTGTCGAACTCGGTGTCGTCGCTGCGTGCGGACATTCCAACGCCAGCAGCAACCAAGTTGCAAAGCACGTGCGCGCTGGATTAGGAAGCATCACCCATTTCCACAACGCCATGAGCAAGTTCCTCTCCCGTGAGCCCGGCGTCGTCGTCGCAGGCTTTGCGGAGCAAGTGTTTGTCGAACTCATCGTGGACGGCATCCACACCCACCCGTCCGTCGTGAAAGCAACCTACCGCGGCAAAGGTGCGGACAGCATTGTCCTGGTCACAGACTCCAACCGCGCCAAAAGTCTCCCAGACGGAAGCTATGACCTCGGCGGCCAGACCATCATCAAACAAGGCGGCGAATGCCTCACAGAAGACGGTCACTTAGGCGGCAGCGTCATCCACATGATTGACGCAGTCAAAAACATGGTCAAATTCACAGGCTGTTCTCTTCACGATGCCGTGAACATGGCGTCCGCGAGCCCCGCAAAGAATCTTGGGATCTTCCATGCGTTTGGGTCGATTAGCAAAGGCAAATGGGCGAATCTGTTATTCCTGAACGAAAGTGCTGAGATCGAGCTGGTTTTGATTGAAGGACAAATTGCATTGACAAAACCATCTTGACAAGATGTATAAGATAGTCCATCATAAATAATGTTTTGTCTATAGTTTAACATGCACGGATATGTTAAAAATAAGACTGTTGTGAAAAAAGAGATGAGTAGTATTAATTGGAGGAAATGAAATGTCAAAGAAAATTACGTTTATCGGTGCGGGCAGTTTTGGATTCACCCGCGAATTAGTTAAGGATATCCTAACCTTTCCAGCGTTGGATGATAGCACAATTTGCTTAATGGATATCGACCCAATCAGACTGGAGTATTCCAGAAAAGCATGCCAAAAAATCGTGGACAAAGGGAATTATCCTGCGACCGTCATTGCCACAACCGACCGTGTGGAAGCTCTCAAAGGCGCCGATGGTGTCGCTTGTACCATATTAAGTGGGGATGTAGATGTTTGGAGATATGATATTGAGATTCCGAAGAAGTATGGCGTAGACATCAACGTGGGCGACACGCGCGGACCAGCTGCCATATTCAGAGCGCTCCGTACCATCCCAGTCATGCTTGACATTTGTGCGGACATTGAAAAATACTGCCCGAAAGCAATCTTCTTGAACTATACAAACCCAATGGCAATGCTCTGCAGAGCGATGCAGGAGAAATTCCCGCAACTCGAGATATCAGGCCTTTGTCACAGTGTACAGGGCACGTCAAAGCAACTCGCAGGGTGGATTGGCGCGCCCTATGAAGAAATCACCTATGTCTGTGCAGGCATCAATCACCAGGCGCATTTCATCGAATTCAAGTGGAACGGCGAAGATGCGATTCCGTTGATTCGCAAGGCTGTCTCAGAAAGAGAAGATATTTATAAGAAGGAAATGATTCGAAATGATATGTTCCTGCACCTCGGTTACTATGTAACGGAGTCTTCCGGACACAATTCAGAGTATGTGGCGTGGTACAGAAAACGCCCTGACCTCATTGAAAAATACTGTGCGCAAGAGGGCGGCGACTGGAATCCAGGTGTTTATGCTTTTATCCTAGAACAATATCTTGCTAGAAAAGATACTTGGGAAAAAGACATCACGGATTGGATTGAGAGCGATATTGATATCAGCAAAGGACATGAATATGCCGCTGAAATTTTCAACGCTTGCTTCGGCGATCAGGTGCCGTTTGAATTCAACGGCAACGTTCGTAACTTTGGCATCATCGACAACTTACATCACGGTGCTTGTGTTGAGGTTCCAATCTTTGCTTCAAAAAATGGCCTCAAACCGGTGCATGTGGGACCTTTGCCAGATCAACTCGCATTGCTCAACAACATCAGTGCAGGCGTCGAAGAACTCACCGTAAAAGGTGCGCTCACAGGCAATAAAGAACTCATTTACCAGGCTTGCTACTTTGATCCACTGACGTCAGCCGTGCTGAGTCTTGAGGAAATCAAGTCGATGGTGGACGAGATGTTTGAACAATATAAAGATTATTTGACTTATTTTAAAGATTAACGTTTCTCTAATGTCAACGTGCTGTCCACAAACTGCAAAGTGAGTGTCTGCGCGTTGGCGACTGAGAAGGTTGCCGTGGCTGGGTCTCCATCCGTAAATGCAATCGTAATACTAGAACCCATCACGGAATAGTTGTAAATTGCTGCTTCCGACTCATTCCCTGTCACGCCGAGTGCCAGGGTGCCGTTGGAATTCACTTCTAAGTAAACACCTGTGTCAGAATCCCATTTCCCAAAGAGTACCTGTGCTTCCGCGCCTGGCGTTACTGGTGGGTTTGCAGGGTCCGCGGTCGCGGTGGGTTCTGCGGAAGACGGTTGCGTCGCAACTGGTTTTTTTGTAGGTTGCGCAGTATGCGTAACCTTTGGTTTTTTGGTCACTGCCTTCTTTGCTCCCCCACCATTTTGGAAAAACAAAAAATATAAGATAGCGCCAATCGCGACTAAGAATACCACTGTGAGTACATTATAAAAAACCTTTTTCGAATTGCGTTTTTTTCTTCTCATATCCACCCCACCAAACGTACGTTTTCAAATTCATTGCATAGTTGATACATCGTCTGTATCAGCATTTGTTCGCGATCCTGGTCTTTTTCCATGGCGTCAAAGACGCAACGGCAAATCACGCCAGATTTGTCCTTCAAACTAAATTCAAGCGGATAAAAGCCGTAATCGCTTAGAATGTTAAAAAAGCTATTCACTTCCTCGTGTTGCCGAAACGAAACCTCGACGCACGGCATCTTCCCTTTATCAACAGCAGAAACTTTTGAAACAGCGCCTTCGAGTTGTTCTCCGAAGGAGGACGCCTGCAATTTATCATAAATCACTTTGTATTGATGTCTTCTAGATAGGCGCATCACGGTCTTGAACACCGGCGCAACAATACCGCGCAACGTATCCACCGCACCAGACTCAAGCCCGGCGATGATTTCGGCTTCTCGTTCCGGTACAAACACCGGCGCAAACGTCTCTGCTTTGATCTCCGCCACCTGATTCGTCAGCGCCACGCGCCTTTCCAGTTCCCACAGAATTTTTTGATCAATTTGGTTGATTTCATCCCGTATTTCCATCAGTCTATCCATTTTCAATCGCCTCCGATTCAATTTTTGCAACTAGTATTTTGAATCCCTCCGTGTAACTTCCGATGCCCAGTCCAGTAATCTGGCCAACACAAACGGGCTGAATGACAGAAATCTTCCGAAATTCCTCTCGTTGAAGAATATCCGAAATATGGACCTCAACCACGGGGATTCCGCAAGCTTCGATGGCATCCCGAATGGCATAGCTGTAATGTGTGTAAGCGCCTGGATTAAAGACGATACCTGCAAATTGCTGACTTGCTACCTGAATTTCATCGATGAGCGCTCCCTCATGATTGGATTGAAAGAAAGAGACTTTCACGCCAAGTGCGGAAGCCGTTTGTTGCAACATCGCCTCCACATCCGCAAGCGTAAAATTCCCGTAATGATTGGCATCGCGTTTGCCTAACATATTTAAATTTGGTCCGTTCATGACTAAAATTTTCATCTTGTCCGCCTCCAAACGCCGTTATACTAACAAATCCAACAGTGCAATCGCGCACCCTGCTTCAACCACTGGCACCGCACGCGGCACCACGCAAGGATCGTGGCGTCCCTTGATTGCGATTTGTGCAACGGTCATCGACTCCAAATCAACCGTTTCTTGCGGTAGATAAATGGAAGGCGTTGGCTTAAATGCGACGTTAAAAAGAATTGGCATCCCAGAGGAAATGCCGCCTGCAAGTCCACCCGCATTGTTCGTGAGCGTGATGATTTTTCCTTCTACGACCCGAAATGCGTCATTGTTTTGCGATCCAAACATCTCTGCGGATCGAAAACCAGCGCCAAATTCGACACCCTTCACGGCAGGAATGGAAAACATAAAGGATGCGATGTTGCCTTCGATGGTATCGAAAATTGGATTCCCAATTCCAGCATCGAGTCCTATCGCGGCGCATTGCACAATGCCCCCGACCGAATCTTTCTTCTGCGCCGTTTCGCGAATCAGCTGTTGCATCTTTTCCGCAACCGCTTCGTTTAGGACTGGGAAACGGGACGCGGTCAGTTTTTCAAAGTCCAGCTGATCCACCTGCTCAAAACGATCGTCCTGAATACTGCCAACCTGCAGAATATGTGCCCCGATTGTCACGCCATGACCACGCAGCGCAAGTTTACACAACGCCCCCGCAAAGACCATAGGCGCCGTTAACCGCCCAGAAAAATGCCCACCGCCACGGAAATCATTGAACCCTTGGTATCGGATGCGACCCGTATAGTCCGCGTGTCCAGGTCTTGGTTTGTTGATGAGCTCAGAATAGTCGGTGGAATGGGTGTCTGCATTTTGGATGACCGCACAAATCGGCGAACCGGTCGAAAAGCCGTTAAATACTCCCGACTGGATTTCCGGGTAATCCGCCTCGTTGCGTTTGGTGGAATAGCTTTCGCCACCTGGTGCACGCCGTTTCATTTCCGACAGAATGAATGCTTCGTCGATCTTAATACCCGCAGGAAATCCGTCCACGACAATGCCGATGGATGGTCCGTGCGACTCGCCAAACAGAGAAATTTTTAATCTTTTACCCCAAATTGAGCTCATTGACTGTCCCCCCTAATCGAGCAAATTCTTGAAAAAACGAAGGATATGACTTTTCGACACACGAGAACCCGTCGATGGTCACTCCATTTTTTGTACGCAACGCAACAACCGCAAGCATCATGGCAATTCTGTGATCGTCCCACGCGCTGGCCTGTCCGCCACGTAGCGCATCCTTTCCTTTGACCACCAACTGTTCGGGAAATTCTTGAATGTCCGCCCCCAACTTGCGCAGCACATCCGTCACGGCAGCAAGCCGGTCACTTTCTTTGATACGAAGCCGTCCTGCGTTGATGAACCGTGTCACCCCAGGTGTAAGGGCTGCAGCACCAGCCAAGATTGGCACGAGGTCAGGGATTTGTGCGACGTCAATGGTGCGCTCTTGCGCAACATCTTGCGTGCCGTTCTTAATTTGTTCTAATACATCACAAATGGCACGATCTCCTTGCACCGAGCCGTCATTTAAGCCGGTGACTGCAAGTGTGCTTCCTAAATAATTCGCGGTGAGCCAAAACGCCGCTTGCGAATAATCGCCTTCCACCTCATAGGTGCGTGCTTTGTAAACTTGGCGGCCTGGCACTTGGAAACCGTCCGCTGTGCGGATGACTTGCACCCCGAATGACTCCATCACCGCAATCGTGACATCAATATACGGCGCCGATTCCAACGGCGTTAATAGTTTAATTTCAGAGTCGCTCGCGAGGATGGGGAGCGCCAGTAATAACCCTGTGATGTATTGGGAACTGATGTTTCCAGACACGTGATACACACCAGCCGTGAGTTTCCCACGGATGTGCAAGGGCAGCATCCCGTTGGTCGTCTCCAGCTGCACGCCTTTTTGATGAAAAATGCTATTGAATTCGCCAATTGGCCGTTGCGGCAAACGACCTTCTCCCGTGAAGATGGTCTCCCGTCCAAGCGCTGCCGCCAACGGAATTAGAAAGCGCAACGTTGAACCCGATTCGCCGCAGTGCAACGTAGCACAATCATCATCGGAAGTTTGCTGCGCTGCACCGACTGAAATGGTCCTGTCTTTTGCTTGGTATTGCACTGCAAAACCAAGTGCTTGCAAGCATTGCATTGTGGCAAGAATATCTTTTGACAGGTCGATGTTGGTGAGTAAACTGGAGCCACCCGATAAGGCAGCACAAATCAGCGCACGATGCGCGAAACTCTTTGACGCGGGGGCTTTCACAGTCCCGCTCAGGGTTCCTGGTCCAACGAAAATCGAACCCACTTGTCCGTTCCTCATGCCCACACTTCCTTCACAAGTTCTTTGAGGTCAGCCAGAGAAATTTCCCTCAACTCGCCTACCCCAATTTTTTCTAATATGACATATTTGATTGTCGCTGCGTCGCGTTTTTTGTCCGCGCCGAGTGCATCACAAACCAAATCTACATCCAAATCAATCGTCGTCGGAAGGTTGTTTGCCTTGAGTATCGCCGAAATCTGCGCCGTCACATCGGCTTCGCCCAACTTGGCGCCGATTTTTGCGGCCATCACCATGCCGATGCCAACGGCTTCTCCATGCGTCAGACCTGAAAAATGCAACACCTTTTCGATAGCATGTCCCACGGTATGTCCAAAATTCAAAAGCATCCGCTCGCCACGATCAAACTCGTCCGCCTGCACCACGTCTACCTTGATTTTCACGCATCGATAGATGAGCTCTTCCATCGCAATGCCTGGTTCCAACAATTTTGCATCGCGAATGCATCCGTATTTGATGACTTCTGCCATGCCGTCCGAAAACACGCGCGCCGAGAGGCTTTCCAGCACCAGAGGATCCGTAATGACCGCAGTCGGTTGATGGAACGCGCCGACGGAGTTTTTGCCAAATGGCATATCAATGCCCGTCTTTCCGCCAATGGACGAATCGACTTGTGCCAGCAAAGTCGTCGGAACCTGGATGACTGGCACGCCGCGCAAATAGGTGGACGCGGCAAATCCTGCGACGTCCCCACATACCCCGCCGCCCAGGGCGATGACGACACCGCTTCGGGTCAGGTCGGCAGCGTGGAAATCGGCGAGCATCTGCAGATACGTCGCAGGGGTTTTGCGTGTTTCCCCCGCTTCGAACACGGAAAACGCCACCGCAAACCCCGCAGCTTCGAGGCTCTTGCGCACGCGGTCGCCAAACAGCGGGTACGTGTTGCTGTCCGCGACCACGACGGCGTTGCGCCCGCCAATGTGGCGTGCCACCAAAGAACCCACGGCATCGAGGAGGCCATTCTGAATATAAATATGGCACGCACCTTTTGCGCTTTGTAGGATTAGTTTCGCATCAATCAAGTTCCAAAACCTCCACCAATTGTTGCACCAGTTCTGGTGCATCGACATCCGCATCCACCGTCAAATGGCTGACCGCACGATAGCGCGGTAAGCGTTCGTGGTAGATTCGCTTAGCGTTTTCTTCAAAATTCTGCTGATTCAGCATCGGTCTGCCTTCTCCGCCTTTGACCCGCGCAAACATCGTGTCCTCCGAAACCTCTAAGAAAATGATGCGCACGGGCAATTTTTTCAACGTCTCATATGCTTCATCCAAAATAATCGTGCCACCACCAAGCGCCAGGACCACGCCAGTCATGCCTGCAATTTCTTTTAATCCCTCCACCTCAAGACGCCGAAATTCTTTCTCGCCTTGCTCCGCAAAAATCTGCGGAATGGTCTGATGGGTTTTATTTTCAATATAATTGTCCAAATCCACGAAATCATACCCGATGATACGTGCCAGTTTCTCTCCGACAAACGACTTTCCGCTGCCCATAAATCCGCACAGCACAATACACATTTTGTAGTCTGCGTTCATCTTGATGCGCATGTCATCTGCGATTTTCTCCAGTGCACAATCAGAAAAATCGACCCCCATCCAAATCTTTTGCGCCGCCGCCGCTTGCCCAACGAGCATCGAAATGCCACCCTTTCCAGGGACGCCTGCAAGTTTCGCTTCCAGTAAGAATCGCGTCAACATCGGATTGTAAATCGCGTCAAACACAGCACCTGCCGTGTGAATGATTTCCTTCGGCACCGGAATGCCGTCCGTCTCGTGCCACATCCCTGCAGGCGAGCCGTTCAAAATCAAGTCGTATCGTGCGCCTTGCGTGATTTTCTTCGCCAAATCCTCTTTCGAAATTACCTGGATTGTGACGCCCGTCTTTTCTGCAATCTCTTTGGCCATCGCCAACGCAACCTCTGGCATCATATCCATGACATCAATGCGCTTTGCGCCTGCAATCCCACATTCGTAGGCCATCATGCGCGAAACACCGCCTGCGCCAATCAGCAGAATCTCACCGTCTTTTGGATCCGCAAGCCCTTTGAGCGCCTCCGTAAATCCAATCCAGTCGGTATTGTATCCGTGTAATTTTCCGTCCACATTTTTGACTGTGTTGACCGCGCCGTAGAATTGTGCGCGTTCGTCAATCACATCAAGGTACTGCATGATTTTCAACTTATGCGGAATGGTGCAGTTGAATCCATCGAGTGTTTTCAAAAACTCGATTTTCCCCTCAAGCGCATCTGGATGAATCTCAAACACACCATACGAGGCACCATCCGCCACGCCGTCCCAATCACCCTCTTGAATATCTTGAAACAAGGCCTCATGAATTGGCTTTGATAAACTATGTCCGAGTGGGTATCCAATTAGTCCAAACTTTTTTCCTTTTGACATGACTTTCTTCCTCCTGAATCTTATTCAAAACACACAAATCCGTGCTCGCCCAACAACTTGACCGCCACTTCCTGATCGTGCGCATTCTGCAACGTCAGACGCATGCTGCCACCTTCATATGCTCGGTTGTTTTGAATGTTGACATTCTGAATATTGATATTATTGTCTCCCAGGATGGTCGTGATTTTCGCAATCATTCCTGGCTTGTCGCTGACCTCGACGCGAATCTCCGGCAACGCCTGCAAAATACCACGTCCCGAAATCGCAATTTCATTGCGAAACACCCTGCCCGCCTCCAGCGTTGCACAGATTTCTTCCGCATTCTTGGCTTCAATGGAATCAATCAACTTACTCATCTCCGCAACATACTTGCGCATGACCGGAACCAGTTCAACCCGCGAATCCAACGCAATTTCCGTCCACATATCCGGGTTGGACGACGCGATGCGCGTGATGTCTTTGAACCCGCCGGCAGCGAGCACCTGGATCATTTTGTTGCGCTCGCTCTCACTTGCCGCAAATGTACACAGAGTCGATGCCAGCATATGCGGCAAGTGGCTTATGACCGCGACGACGTGGTCATGCGCCGCCGGCTCCATGCGCACTGGAATCGCGCCGATTTCCTTGATCAAGCGCTCAAACAAGCCAATGTCCTCTTCGGAAATGTTGGCGTCAGCCGTATTCGGACACACCACATAAATGGCATTGTCCAACAACGTGGGACTCGCGGCATGAAACCCGACCTTCTCGGATCCCGCCATCGGATGCCCGCCGATAAACCTCGGCACGCCTAGCTCCTTGACCTTTTCCATAATCTCAAATTTCGCACTGCCGACATCCGTCAGAAGCGCGTTGCTGATTTTCGATAACTTCTGCGCCGTGTATGGCACCACGTCCACCGGTTGACAAATAAAAATGACGTCGCAGTCTTTCAGGCATTCGATTTCACAAGAGGAACTTTCGTCAATCACGCCAAGCCCCTTTGCGTAATCCAAATTTTTCGGCGTGCGCTCGTACGCGATGACCTTTTCGACCAATGCACTGCGTTGCAACGACCAGGCAATCGATCCGCCAATCAGCCCAAGCCCGGTAATGCCAATGATTTGTTTTTTGTTCGTATCCACGTGATTCAAATCAGTTCTCTCCTATCGAAAATTCTCTGTCCAAAAGTGGTGCCATCTTTGCAATCACCCCACACAGCGCGAGGAATTCCGTTGGCGTCAGTTGCTGTGATGCATCCGAAACCGCGTGCTTTGGATCTGGGTGAACCTCAACAATCAGCCCGTCCGCCCCCGCAGCAATCGCCGCCCGCGACAACGGTGCCACATACGCCGCCCGCCCCGCCGCATGGCTAGGGTCAACAATCACCGGCAGGTGCGTCTTGCCCTTGAGCACCGGAATGGCACTCAAATCAAGCGTATTTCTGGTTGCCGTCTCAAACGTCCGAATCCCGCGTTCGCAAAGAATGATATTGTAATTCCCCTCGCTCATGATGTACTCCGCCGAGCCAAGCCATTCTTCAATGGTTTGCGCAATCCCGCGCTTCAAAAGCACTGGCACCCCAGACTTCCCGGCCTCCTTGAGCAACCGGAAGTTCTGTGCGTTGCGCGCGCCAATTTGGATCACGTCAATATATTCAATCGCCAAGTCCACGTCGTTTTCGCTGGTAATTTCACTCACCACCAAAAGCCCCGTCTCGTCAGCCGCTCTTCTCATATAAATCAGGCCTTCTTTTTCCAGTCCCTGAAACGCATACGGCGATGTCCGCGGCTTAAACGCGCCACCCCGCAGAAACTGTCCTCCCGCAAGCTTAACCGCATGCGCCGACACCATAATCTGCTCTTCACTTTCCACCGCACACGGCCCCGCCATCATCGCAAGTTGCTTGCCACCGATGCTCTGCACCATGCCTTTCGCGGCGCCGCTTCCTTTGCCGACCACCTCAACCGCACTGCCTTCTGGGCGAAACGTACGGCTTGCGAGTTTATACGATTCCATGATTGGGACGATTTTCTCCACACCCGGCAACGCCTCAATCTGCGACAGTTGCAGCTGCGACTTGTCCCCAATCACGCCGATGATCGTCCGCTCCACGCCCTCGGACAAATGCACCTGCAATCCATGCTCCGCGAGGACCGCGATGATCTCATCCAATTCTTCTTTTGGCGCCTTCGGTCTTACTACGATTACCATTGACTCAACTTCCCTTCTTTTGCTATGAATTATATTGCATTTTTCGGGGTTTGTCTATGCTGCACGGCGCTTTCAAAGGCGGAAAGGTAGAGGCAGAAAGGTAAAGGCATGCCCCTGGCGCGGTGGCGCAGGCGTTGGGTGTGTTAAAATTGGGCACTCTACGCCTGAATCCGCGGCAGAGCCCCGATTTTTAACACAAAATTATCCCTAGACTTGCTCTTTTTAACACACCGTCGAGAAATCACCAATTTCTAACCGATTTCACGACTCATTTAAGCTCTTACGCAACCTATATTTTGGAAATAAATCTGCAAAGGTAAAGACATGTGTTAAAAAATGGACATCTAGGGATTTTTTTGTGTTAAAAAGGGCACCTCTGCCGCGGAACTAGGAACAGAGGTGCCTTTTTTAACACACCTGCCGTCTTTCCTTTCCGCGCGACTTTCGATATAATAGCCATAAATAAAAAAATAAGGTGATGAAAATAATGGATACAAATTTCATGCAACAATTCAGACCG
>JBAXOJ010000046.1:0-14893 GCA_037133315.1 Clostridia bacterium | reverse complement strand
CACCGCCAGGAAGCACCGCAGTTGGCGATGACGGTACGGTTGTGAATGTAGCACCAGACGGGACAGTTACTACGACAGGCCCTGACGGCACTGTGACTGTTGAGAATCCTGATGGATCCAGCACGACGACATATCCAGATGGCACGACAGAGAGTACACCGCCAGGAAGCACCGCAGTTGGCGATGACGGTACGGTTGTGAATGTAGCACCTGACGGGACAGTTACTACGACAGGCCCCGACGGCACGGTGACAATTGAGAATCCAGACGGATCCAGCACAACGACATACCCAGACGGTACCACTGAGAGCACACCGCCGGGAAGCACGGCAGTTGGCGATGACGGAACCGTTGTCAACGTTGCGCCAGACGGGACAGTTACAACGACCGGTCCTGACGGTACCGTGACAGTTGAGAATCCTGACGGTTCGAGCACGACGACATATCCAGACGGCACCACCGAAAGTACACCACCAGGCAGCACGGCAGTTGGCGATGATGGGACGGTTGTGAATGTAGCACCTGACGGCACAGTGACTACCACAGGACCTGACGGCACGGTGACAATTGAGAATCCTGATGGATCCAGTACAACGACATACCCAGACGGCACGACATCTTCCACCCCTGCGGAGCTCGCCACGCCACCAGCGCCAGTAGAGCCAGGCGTTACGACAGGACCAGATGGGTCTACGATTGTGACAAATCCAGACGGATCGAAAATCATTTATGAAACCGATGGCTCCATCACGGTCACGAAACCGGATGGTACGACGGAGATTACAGAGGCAGATGGCGCTACAACGGTGTTTCACCCGGATGGCACAGTAACTTACCCTGAGGGAACGGTTGTGACGCAGAATCCTGACGGGTCAGTAACAAATACACTTCCAAATGGCACAATTGTCACGCATAATACAGACGGGACGAAAGATGCGATTTTGCCTGACGGAACAACTGCTACTAAAAATCCTGACGGGTCTCAAATGATTCACAGTCCTGACGGAACGATTACAAATCTCAATCCCGATGGATCAGGAACGCAAACAAATCCAAATGGCACGACGACAATCATTGATAAAGATGGGACTGAAACAACATATAATAAGAACGGTTCTGTTTTGGTTGAAAAGCCAGATGGGTCAATCACCCAAACCAATGCGGACGGTTCCATCACTACCGTAAATGACGATGGTTCTCAGACAATTACAAAGCAAGACGGAAGTTCCACTACGTTGACAGAAGATGGACATATGATTACGAAGGACCCTGATGGCACCACTAAGACATATGATGAGAATAATCATCTCACTACGAAAGTCTTGCCGAATGGCGCGACTGGAAATTATGACGCAGACGGAAACCTAACAGGCGGCGAAATGCCGGATGGAACCCCAATTACGGTTGCGAGTGACGGGTCTGTGAGCTCAACTGTCGAAGGAATCAAAATCACAACTGCCCCGGATGGAACGACGACAGGCGAAGGCACGCTATCGGATGGAACATATGTCGTCATCAATAAAGATGGTTCTGCAGACGTGAAATTGCCAGGTGGTGATACCGCAGTACTTGGACCAGACGGTGAGGTTTACGGCGCGAACATGCATTTGCCAGATGGTCGGACGGTCAACATTGATCCAGAAACTGGCGTTACGACGATTACCAATCAGCAAGGCGAAACGGCGACGGTCAATCCAGACGGCAGTGCAATTTACAATGGCCCTGAAGGCAGTGCAACGGTAAATCCAGATGGTTCTTATACAGAAAAGTATCCTGATGGTTCATCCGCCACAATTAACAAAGATGGTAGCAATGATTACACTGGCTCTGACGGCACAAAAGTACATGCAAATCCAGATGGCTCTGGAACGGCTACGCAGCCTGACGGCACTGTATGGACCGCCCATACGGATGGCTCCACGACCATTGTAAAAACAGATGGCACGACGGTGGATGTTGCAAAAGATGGTACAATTAATATCAAGCACCCAGATGGTAAAATAGAAACCATTTTACCTGGCACATTGAATCAATCATAAGTAGGGAGGTCATTGAAATGGCAGAAGAATACAGTGATATGGTCATAAAAGCACAGGAAATGCGCGAGGCGCTGGACTGGCAAGTAAGCAGAACCGCCGCGATTAAGCAAAAACTGGATGGGCATATCAAAGCCGGCGTGGAAGCAAAGGCGCAGGTGGTTGCAAAAAATCAAGGGATCGTGCATGCGACGCAAATTGCAAAGATGCTGAAAAAAGACCAGTCGACGGCGGTTGTGCCCGAGTTGATACAACAATCAAAAACCAAAGGAAAAGGGGTCAAATATTAATGGCTGTTAAATTTTGTCCAGGGGCAGGAAACATTTCGGGGACCCCGACCTTAAAAATCAAGTTGTGTCCAGAATGTGGGCGCGAGATTGAGTTGTTTTCTTCGGAATCTCAGCGGGAATGTGAATGCGGGTTTATCGCGTATAACAACATCCAGTCGTGCATTCAATGGTGCAAAAGTGCACGCGAATGCGTTGGCGATGCGCTGTATGAGGAACTGATGAATAAGAATAAATCGAACGATTAGAGAAGAAATTCGAACAAGCAAAATTTTTATATAATTCGCAATATATTTATACATTGCATTTCCCTTTTGGATTTTAATAGTAGTTGAAAAACAAATCATAAGGAGTGTTTTAGAATGCCTTCAAAAAAAATAACCGAAGTATTGAAAAGCGGCAGGATTTTGGTGTCGGACGGAGCCTGGGGTACGTTCTTGTACAAGAAAGGCTTACAGTCTGGAGAATGCCCAGAGAAGTGGTGCTTGGAGCGTTTTGACGACGTCAAAGACATCGCGCAAAGCTATATTGACGCGGGTGCAGACATGGTCGAGACCAATAGTTTCGGCGGAACCGTCTACAAGCTGGAGCATTTCGGCTTGGCGGGCAAAGTTTCTGAGATCAATGAAGCGGCTGCACGTGCTTCCAAAGCGGCTGCGGGACCTGAGAACTGGGTCATCGCATCCATCGGACCGACGGGCAAGATGCTTGTCACCGAGGAAGTGACGGAAGACGAGATGTACGATGCGTTTAAGGTGCAGGCGATTGCGTTGGCCAAAGGCGGCGCGGACGCGATTTGCATCGAGACCATGAGCGATAAGGAAGAGGCGAGCCTGGCAATCAAGGCCGTCAAGGAAAACACAGACTGCGAAGCGATTGCGACGTTTACATTCGAACGCACGGTGCGCGGAGATTACAGGACGATGATGGGCGTATCGCCAACAGACGCTGCCGAGGCAGCTATCGAGGCGGGCGCAGATGTGATTGGCGCCAACTGCGGAAACGGCATGGAACGCATGATTGAAATCGTGCGCGAAATGCGCGCTGCGGAACCTTCGACACCGATTCTTGTGCACGCGAACGCGGGTCTGCCGACCAACATCGACGGCAAAGACGTGTTCCCAGAGTCGCCATCCGATATGGCGGGGTTTGTAGACGGGCTCATCGACGCCGGCGCAAACATCATCGGCGGTTGCTGCGGCACCACCCCAGACCACATAAGTGCAATCAAAGCAGTTGTTGTGAAAAGAGGAGGAAACTAATTATGAAGACGAAATTTTTAGGGACCGCGATCGGCAGTATGCCGTTTGAGAATCCAGACTATGCAGTAGAAGTATCACTCAAGAATTTGGACGCGCCGATTTGGCCGCAACTACCGAAACTTGGGCTCAATGAGCAGATGGAAATCCAATACGCGGAAGGAATTCCGTGTGGGGTGATTGATTACGAGAAGAGCAGGATGTATTTTGAGACGTCGCAGGATTATTCCGAGGCGTTTGGAGAGTTCTACGAAACTTACATGACGGCGATGGATCCGGATGACGGGGACGGGGACTGTTCTGCGATGGCGATCAGCCCGGAATTTTCGAAGGGCATCTACGCGATGGAAGCGGCGCTCCAGAAAAAGGGCGAGAAGTTGCCGTGGGTCAAGGTGCAGACGACGGGGCCGTGCAGCTTTGCGCTGACGTTGGTCGACGAGAATAAAAGAGCGATTTACTATAACGACGAGTTCCGGGACGTGATTGTGAAGGCATTGGCGATGAAATGCCGTTGGCAGATTCAGAAGTTCAAGCCGTATGCTGAGAATGTCATTTGCTTTATTGACGAGCCGATTCTTTCCGCGTTTGGCAGTTCGACCTATGTGTCGGTGAACCGCGAGGACGTCGTCGCGATACTTGGCGAAATGATTGATGCGGTGCATGCGGACGGCGGAATCGCTGGCATTCACTGCTGCGGCAACACCGAGTGGAGCATCCTCATCGATGCGGGCGTGGACATCGTGAATTTTGACGCATTTGAGTTTGGCGAAACCATCGCGATGTACGCGGATTCCGTGAAGGCGCATCTGGCGCGCGGTGGCATGCTCGCATGGGGCGTGGTTCCGACCTCGAAAATCATCCGTGAGCAGACGGTCGAGACCCTCGAAACACAACTCGAAAAAGTCATGGACAATCTTGCAGCAACGGGTATTGACAAACAAACAATCATCGAGCAAGCCCTCATTACGCCTTCGTGCGGCACGGGTTCGCTGGAAGAAGCGGACGCAGAGCGGGTGTTTGACTTGCTTGGCAAACTTTCTAAACGCATGAAGGAAAAATACGGGTTCTAATATGAAAATCGCAGTTTCAGGAAAAGGCGGCGTGGGCAAATCCACAATTGCCGCTGCACTCGCACTCAATATCGCAAAGCAAGGCGGCAAGGTCATCGCGCTGGATGCAGATCCAGATGCGAACCTTGCGTCTGCGCTCGGAATTCCGCAAGCGGAACAAAGCAAAATCGTGCCCATTTCCAAACAGATTGATCTCATCCATGAACGCACGGACACCAAAATCGATAACTATGGGAAGGTGTTTAAGCTGAACCCGGAAGTGAGTGACATCGCAGAGAAATACGGCTACGACCACAAGGGCGTTTCTGTGCTCGTACTCGGTGCCGTCAAAACTGGCGGTGGTGGTTGCGCATGCCCGGAGAGCACGTTTATCCGTGCGCTCGTTACGAACCTGGTCCTGTACAAGAATGAAGCACTGATTATGGACATGGAAGCGGGCATCGAACACCTCGGACGCGCGACGTCCCAAGGCGTGGATGTCATGCTTGTGGTGGTAGAGCCAGGGCAACGTTCCATCG
This sequence comes from Clostridia bacterium, assembly GCA_037133315.1. Lineage (GTDB taxonomy): Bacteria > Bacillota > Clostridia > JBAXOJ01 > JBAXOJ01 > JBAXOJ01. Next base: position 9,723 of record JBAXOJ010000046.1, on the reverse strand, counting down.
ACTGCGCCGTCACGATTCTGCGAATGACAAAAGAAATCGGACTGAAAAAAGTCCTGTTCGTCGGCAACAAAGTCACCGGATCAGCAGACGAAGAATTCATCAAAGCGGCGTTGCCAGGGCAGAACTTCCTGACCTTTATTCCATACTCAAATACAATTCGAAACGCAGACCGCGACGGCGTTTCGGTGCTGGATGTGTTGGAGACGGACGACGCGCTGATGGAAAAGTTCAACGAAATCACAGGAGGGCTGTACAAATGAGTTACATTGTTGCAGTCACTGGTAAAGGCGGCGTCGGAAAGACCACATTTTCCGGCCTTCTGATTAATCGGCTTGTCGCACAAGGTAAGATACCCGTGCTCGCGATTGATGCCGACCCAAACAGTTGTCTCGACGCGGCTCTTGGCGTGACCATCGAAAAGACCGTGGGCAGCGTGCGCGAAGAAGCCAAAGTCGAAGCGCAAAAAGGCATGTCAACCGGCCTTTCCAAGCAGGACTTCATGGAAATGAGAATCTCCGAAAGCCTAGTGGAGGCGGAGGGATTCGACATGATTTCAATGGGTCGTCCCGAAGGCGCAGGCTGCTACTGCTTCGCAAACAACGTTCTCAAAGCAGTCATCGCAAAGCTCTCCAGCCAATATCCGTATGTCGTACTCGACAACGAAGCAGGGCTCGAGAATCTGTCCCGAAGAATTGTGCAGAAAGTCAACCTCCTCGTGCTCGTGTCCGACGCCTCCGCGTCTGGGCTTGAGACGTTGAAGCGGCTTTATACGTTATCGAACGAGATGGAGATTAAATACGAGAAACTACTTGTACTCATCAATCGTTTGCGCAGCGAAGAACTGCCGGAAAAGTCCGCGGAAGTGCAAGCGTTTACCGGTGCGGATTTAGTGGTGGGACTGCCGTATGATGTCGAGATTGCGACGTTTGCGGAAGAGGGAAAGAGATTTTCAGAGTTGTCGGAAGACAATCCAGTAGTGAAAAAAATAGACGAAATCATTAAAAGTTTAATTTGAGTTAGGATGGGGAAAATGGCTAAAGAACACGAAGAATTTTTAGAAAAAGTATGTGATGTCGCCTCGGCAGAGATGTTGGCGAAGGCGAGAGTGGATTGTGTGGATACGTGCTTTGATCGCATGGAAACTCAAAAGAACCAGTGCGGATTCGGAAAAGCAGGCATCTGCTGCAAAATCTGCCACATGGGACCGTGCCGCATTACGGCGAAAGCGCCAAAGGGCGTGTGCGGAGCGGATGCAGACACCATTGTTGCGCGAAATTATCTGAGAGAAGTGACCGGCGGCACAGCGGCCCATTCGGATCACGGGCGCCATCTGGTGCTGAGACTGAAGGACGTCGCACTCGGCAAAGGCAACGGCTACCAGATCAAAGACGAGAAAGCGTTGCGCAGAGCGGCAAAACTCTACAACATCCCAGAAGAAGGGCGCGAAGTCAATGAAGTTGCGCTTGATTTGGCGAATACGTTCATCGGCGAGTTCACTTCTCAAGAAGAACCTCTCAAGACACTAGCACTTGCGCCTTTGAAAACGAGGGCCGTTTGGGAAAATAAAAAAATCGAGCCGCTGGGCATCGACCGCATGGTCGTCGAAGGCATGCACCGCACCACAATGGGCGTGGACCACAATTACAAGAACCTGCTGATGCACGCGTTTCGGACTTCGATCGCGGACGGTTGGGGCGGTTCCAGAGTTGCTTCCATTACTTCGGACATTTTATTCGGTACGCCGAGTCCGGTCAGAAGCACCGCGAATCTTGGTGTTTTGAAAAAAGAGACTGTAAATATTCTGATCCACGGGCATGAGCCCGCGCTTTCCGAGATGCTGACCGTCGCTGTCCAGGCGCCAGACGTCATCGAGTACGCGAAAAAAGCGGGTGCCGAAGGTGTTACGCTTGCGGGAATCTGCTGTACGGCGAATGAAATTCTAATCCGTCATGGTGTTCCCGTAGCCGGAAACGTCCTCCAGCAAGAGCTGGCGATTGTCACGGGTGCGGTTGAAATGATGGTCATCGACGTGCAGTGTGTCATGCCGAGCCTGCCAGACGTGGCCGCGAACTACCACACCGAGATTGTCTCTACGGTAGAAATGGCCAAGACGATTGGCGCACACGAAATGGATTTTGACGAACACAACCCAATCGAAGCGGCGAAAGACATCGTCAAAAGAGCAATTGACAACTTCAAGAATCGCGACAATGCAAAGGTCGCCATTCCGAACCAGTCGCAGCAGATGGTTGCAGGCTTTAGCGTCGATGCCATCAAATATATGCTCGGTGGCAAATACAGAGCATCGTTCAGACCGCTCAATGATGCCATTATCTCAGGCAGAATTTACGGCGTCGTCGGCATCGTCGGATGCAATAATCCGAAGAAAAAAGCCGATGATTACACCAATATCATGACCAAAGAACTCATCAAGCGAAATGTCCTGATCCTGAAGACGGGCTGTACCGCAATCGCATCCGGAAAAGCCGGCATGCTCAAGCCTGAAATTGGCGTTGAGATGGCGGGCGACGGGCTCAGAGAAATCTGCGAGACCGTTGGCATTCCGCCGATCCTGCACATGGGAAGCTGTGTCGATAATTGTCGAATCCTGGAGGCGGCGACCGAAGTGGTGCGCGAAGGCGGGCTTGGAGACAGTCTTGCCGGACTCCCTGCGGTTGGCGTTGCACCAGAGTGGATGAGCGAAAAAGCGATTGCCATCGGCTGCTACTTTGTGGCGTCGGGGGTCGATGTCGTGCTTGGGCATCCGTTTTACACTTCGGGCTCCGAAAACGTCACGAACTTCTTGCACGAAGGTGTCAAAGAAGAGTTTGGCGCGTCGTTCCATCATTGCGAAGACCCGATGGAGGGTGTCGAAAAGGTCATGGCAATCTTGACCGAGGCACGCGAGAAACTCGGCATCAATAAAAAATCCGAACGCAAACTTTACGATATGAACGACAGGAGGGGCCTAGATGTCTAAACTAATTTGCACAAGCGCGATTGATGGTGCAATCGAATGGGTGTTGAAAGCAGAGGGGTACGTCAACCGTGCCATCAAAGAAAAGGGTGCCGACCAAGCAATCGGATTCCCCGACACAAACTATTATTTACCTGTGATTTACTCGTTTACCGGAAAGCAGATGAAGACGCTGGCTGACTTGAAAGAAATTCTTGCAGAGGCAAGAGAGTTACTTCCTCTTCGTCCTGCGGACAACGTCTGGTTGCCGTATCTCGGCAACACACTGGATGCGGGCGTTGCGACCCTCTTCGCATGCGAAGTCATTGAGGCATGCAAGTACATCATCGGTCCAAATCCCGTGAACGGCATTTGGCTTGGCGCAGCAAACGACGTCATCATGCGGGAACGCGGCATCGAATTCGTCGATGGCACAGCCCCTGGCTTTGCAGCGATTACAGGCGCTGCGCCAGACAACGCAACCGCAGTGAAAATCGCAAAAGAACTGCAACAAAAGAACCTCTACGTGTTTATGGCGGGCAGCACCAACGGCAAGCAATTTGCAGAGCAACTCGCAGAGGAAGGCGTTCAGCTTGGCTGGGAGACGCGACTTGTGCCGTTTGGCGAAGATGTATCCGCTTTGATTTATGCACTTGGGTTCGCAAATCGCGCAGCCCTTTCGTTTGGCGGAGTAAAGCCAGGCGACTTTGACAGCAACCTGATTTACAACAAAAACCGCATCTTCGCCTTCGTACTTGCACTTGGCGAGGTGGACAATGAAAAATATGCGGCGGCCGCAGGCGCCATCAATTACGGCTTCCCGATCATCGCGGACACCGATATTCCTGAAATCCTGCCGACCGGCGTCTGCACCTACGAGCACGTCGTCTCGAATGTCCCTTACGATCAAATGGTCGAAAAGGCGTTGGAAGTGCGCGGCTGTAAAATTAAAATCGTCAACGTCCCGATTCCCGTGCCTTATGGGCCGGCGTTTGAGGGTGAAAGAATCCGCAAAGAGAATGTCCACGCAGAGTTTGGTGGCAACAAGACTACAGCTTTCGAGTTCGTAACCAGTGTCGACAACGACCAGATCACAGACGGCGAAATTGAAATCATCGGCAAAGATCTTGACGAAGTGGCACCAGGCACCATTCTCCCACTCGCCATCTGGGTGGAAGTGGCCGGCCGCAAGATGCAGACCGACTTCGAGCCGATTCTCGAACGCCAAATCCATCACATGGTCAACGGCGCCGAGGGCATCTGGCACATGGGCCAACGCGACATCGTGTGGACCCGCGTCTCCTTGGACGGCTACGCAAAAGGCCTGCGCCTACGGCATTACGGCGAGATCATTCACGCCAAATTCCTCGCAGACTACCCAGCCATCGTGGACAAAGTGAAAGTGACCATGATTACCGACGAAGCAGAAGTGAAATCACGCCTGCAAGTGGCGCGCAAAGTATACGACGAACGCAATCGCAGACTCGAAGCCATGACCGACGAATCGGTAGACATCTTCTACTCGTGCCTGCTCTGTCAGTCCTTTGCCCCAAACCACGTCTGCATGATCACCCCAGAACGCCTCGGCCTCTGCGGCGCATACAACTGGCTCGATGGCAAGGCAGCCTATGAAATCGATGAAACCGGGCCGAACCAGCCTGTCAAAAAAGGCGACCTCCTCGATGCCGAAAAGGGCATTTGGTCAGGCGTCAACGAATACGTTTATACAAACAGTCACAAGACGGTCGAAGCCTTCAGCGCCTACTCCATCATGGACCGGCCGATGACCAGCTGCGGCTGCTTCGAAGCAATCGTGGCCTACGTGCCCGAGTGCAACGGCGTCATGGTCGTCAACCGCGAATTCCTCGGCGAGACCCCAGCCGGGATGACGTTCTCATCCCTCGCAGGCAGTGTTGGCGGCGGCCAACAAACACCAGGCTTCATCGGGGTCGGCAAGGTCTTCTTGTCCTCCCGCAAATTCCTCTCCGCTGAGGGCGGCTTCAAACGCCTCGTCTGGATGCCATCCGAGCTCAAAGACCAACTGCGCAACGACCTTGAAAAGCGCTTCGCAGAGCAAGGCGTGCCCGACCTATTTGACCGCATCGCGGACGAAACCACCGCAACCACCGCGGAAGAAGTCAAGGCCTATATGGAAAAAATGAACCATCCAGCGCTCGAAATGGATGATATGGGCAACTACGTGCAAAAAGAAGTCAGCAGAGAACCGGAACCAGCTGCACAAAAAGAAGTCAGCAGAGAACCGGAACCAGCTGATCAATCACTAGTCAGCAGAGAACCGGAACCAGCTGCACATTTTGACATAGAGGCGATTCGCCAACAACTTTCTGCTGAAATCCGCGAGTCTTTGACCAAGGAAGTTGTGGGTAGCATCATTGAGGTGCTTTCGCAGAAATTCCTGGGTATTGCTCCGGCAACTTCGCAAACGCCTACGGCGGCGCCCCTGGCGCAAGTGCCAGCAGTCGTTCCGACCGCACCGAAAATCAAGGCGGCACAACGAATCAGCGAAATCAAGTCTTTCCCTGTGAGAAAAGAAACCTACGAAAACTTTATCTGGGAAGTCAAACTCGGCGCGACCAAGGCAGAAGGGGGCACACGCGGAAAGTCGTTGACCATCGGCGGCGCAACCGCAATGCCGTTCCACCTGTGGGAGGGCAAAATGCCGAATCGACCACTTGTGGCGATGGAAGTGTTTGATGTCGTGAGCGACAAATACCCAGATATATTGAAGGAATTTTTCAAAGACGTCCTCGACAAGCCAGTCGAAATGGCGAAACTGTGCGTGGAACAATACGGAGCGGACTTAATCAGCGTGCGTCTCGACGGCACACATCCTGAGAAGGGTGACCGTTCGGCGCAGGAATCGGTCGAATTAGTGAAGGCAATTCTGGCAGCAGTCGACGTGCCACTCATTATCACAGGACACAACAGTTTTGAGAAAAACAATGAAGTGCTCAAAGCCATCGCGCAAGCATGTGAAGGTGAAAACTTGCTCCTCAACTTCGTAGAACAAGACAACTACCGCACCATCGCAGGCGCTGCAATGGCTTACGGACACACCGTCGTCGCACAATCGCCAATCGACGTCAACATCGGCAAGCAGATCAACATCCTGCTCACTAACATGGACCTCCAAAAGGAGAAAATCGTCATGGATCCAATGACCGGCGCTGTTGGCTACGGAATCGAGTACACATATTCGGTTATGGAGCGCATCCGTTATACTGGCTTGAACGGCGACAAAATGCTCTGCGCACCAATGCTTGTCACCACGGGTTACGAGTGCGCAAAGACCAAAGAGTTCAAGGCGCCAGAGTCGAGCTTCCCAACCTGGGGCGACCTCCACAAACGCGCTGCGTTGTGGGAACTTTCGACCGCAGTTAGTTTGCTACAGGCGGGTGCTGACGTCATCGTGATGTACCATCCGGACGCAGTTGCAGGGGTACAACGCGCGATCGACCGCATGATGGATCGCTAAACACGACGGAACGGCTCGGAAAAGAGCGAAATCAATTTCGAATAATGGAGGAAAAAAATAATGGCACTTAACGGATTGCAAATACAAAAAATATTGCCTAAGACAAACTGCAAGGAATGCGGGTCAAACACCTGCATGGCGTTTGCAATGAAACTGGCGGCGAAAAAGGCGGATCTTTCCGAATGTCCGTATGCATCGGATGAAGCGAAGGCTTTGCTGGGCGCAGATAGCGAACCGCCAGTAAAGCCAATTTCTTTAGGCGCAAACGGTGAGTACAAAATCGGCGATGAGACGGTGCTTTATCGACATGAAAAGACGTTTGTGAACCAAACGCTCATCGCAATCAATGTGAATGACGCCGATTTAGACGACGCGACTGGCGCGAACGGCGCGAAATTAATACTTGAGAAGATTCGCGATTACAAACTCGAACGCGTTGGAGAGATCCTGACCGTCAACGCGATTGCGGTCACACAAACTAAAAACGACGGATCTTTCTTAGAACTCGCTAAACTGGCAGTCGCGGTGACGGGCCTTCCATTAATCATTCGCTCCAAAAACGAGAGCGCGATTGAAGCAGTTGCATCGGCGGTCAAAGGGACGAACTCGGTCATTGTAGGTGTCAACAAAGACAACGCCGAGTTGATGGTTAGCATCGCGCAGGCCAACGGTCACGCACTTGCCATAAGCGGAGACAACGTTGATGAAGTCTACGCGTTGGCTGAAAAGCTGAAGGCCGACGGATTCAACAACTTAATTCTGGATTTCGGTACTCAGTCAGTGGCCGAGGCTTTTCAGATCAATTCAATAGCACGACGCGCCGCATTGAAGGACAAGGTCAAGCCGCTCGGCTACGCAAGCATCAAGTTCATCGAGACGGAAGACTTGATGGACGCGACGGTCGAGGCGATCACGGAGATTGATAAGTACGGCGGAATCGTCGTGCTTCCGACGTTTGAGCCGGCGCAACTTGTGGCGCTTATGACGCTTCGTCTCAACATCTATACAGATCCGCAGAAGCCAATCCAAGTGGAGCCAAAAGTCTACGCGATCGGCGAACCGGATCGAAATTCGGCAGTATTCGTGACGACGAATTTCTCCCTGACCTATTTCATCGTCTCAGGCGAAATCGAAAACTCTGGCATCAGCGCATGGCTTGTAATTCCAGAGTGCGACGGCTTGAGCGTTCTGACAGCTTGGGCTGCAGGAAAGTTCTCCGGCTCGCACATCGCCAAGTTCATCAAGGAAATCGGCCTCGAAGACATGGTCGACACTCGAAAAATTACGATTCCTGGTTACGTATCTCAGATTTCCGGAGAACTCGAAGAGAACTTGCCAGGCTGGGTTGTTTCGGTCGGACCACAGGAGGCCGTTGACCTAGAGGCATATATTAAGACTTGCTTGCCTTGATGCTTTGAGACAAATGCAGTTACCTTTTAGTTTTTTTACAATACTTTGATTTGAATTGCAAAAGTGTATAAAATTCTTCCGAAATTTTCAAGAAAGTTATACAAAATGCATTGAAATGACTGTGTTTTGGACAAATTGACGTCGAAAAAACCAAAGGCGGTCGAAATTCAGCGGAATTTCATCGAAAATTGGAACAAAATGGGTATATTTTATACACTTTTTGATTTTGAAAATGATAATTGTAAAAAATGAGCGCGCTTGCCACCGTACCCGCACGCACTGAGCGTTTGCGAGTGGCGGCGTTTGCGCTTGAGTTCTTTCTGCAACAAGATTATAATAATGCAGAAAGAATCTGTTTTCGAGAGGAGATTTTATATGGGTGCGTTTGGTTTTGTGATGATCGTTTTGGGGGTACTTGTTGTTTGGTTTATTTTGACTTCAATTATTGTGATCAATCAGGTTGAGCGCGGTGTCGTGTTCCGTCTCGGTAAAGTCATCGGGCTAAAGGAGCCGGGGATTCGATTCAGGCTCCCGTTTGGCATCGACCTCGTGCAAAAGGTAGATATCCGGACGCGCACGATTGATGTTCCGCAGCAGGAAGTCATCACGAAAGACAACATCTCAATCATGGTGGATGCCGTGGTTTATTATAATGTGCAAAATCCAATTTTCGCGGTAACCAAGGTCATCAGTTTTGAAAAAAGCACGACCCTACTCGGGCAGACGTCTTTTCGGTCGGTGCTTGGGCAGCATGAGCTAGACGAAATTCTTGGCGGCAATAAAAATATTGTAGAGATTCTAAAGAACATTCTCGCGGAAACGACGGACGATTGGGGTATTAAGATTATCGGCGTTGAAATCCGCAGTATTCAGATACCAGAAACGATGAAACGCGCCATGGCCAAACAGGCAGAGGCAGAAAGAGAACGCCGCGCAAAAGTCACGGCGGCCGAAGGAGAATTCCAGGCATCTCAGAAATTGCTGGAAGCGGCACAAGTCATTGCGCAGGAGCCGATTACACTGCAACTGCGGTATTTGCAGACGCTCGCTGAAATTGCGACAGAGCAGAATTCGACGATTGTGTTCCCACTTCCAATTGAGATTTTGAATGCGTTTAATATCAAGAGTCCAAAACCACTTACTGAATTATAAATACAATTTCGCTTCTACCTAAAAGCTCTTGCGTTCTGCATAAAATTCGCTTATAATTATGCAGAAAGAATCAGTTTTAGGCAGAAAGGGGTTTGAAAATGAGACTTTTTCAATATGATAAACTGAACCAAGAATTGTTTTCACCTGAGATCATGAATCTGATTTCGGCAATCCACGAATACAAAGGGAAACAAGATTTGTATATTGAAGCGCATGCCGACAGTTTGGTGGCGTTGCTTGAAGTGGCTAAAATCCAGAGTACAGGCGCATCAAATCGGATTGAAGGTATTTTTACTTCCGATGAACGGCTGAAAGAACTGGTTGCAAAGCGTGTTGAGCCTAGAAATCGTTCGGAAGAAGAAATTGCTGGTTATCGTGAAGTGCTCGCTACGATTCATGAAAACTACGACTATATTCCGACTCGACCAAATATTATTCTTCAGTTTCATAGAGATTTATACTCCTATAGTCCGAGCGCGATCGGCGGAAGTTGGAAGAACGCGGATAACGTAATCGCAGAGACCGATCCAGACGGCGACACGAAAATTAGGTTTACACCGCTTTCTGCTTTCGAGACACCGCGTGCGGTTGAAGAACTTTGTACTACATATATAGCAGCGATTGAATCTGGAAAATATGATCCGCTTCTATTGATACCAGTTTTCATTTTAGATTTTTTATGCATTCATCCCTTTCATGACGGAAATGG
>JBAXOJ010000045.1:0-15288 GCA_037133315.1 Clostridia bacterium | reverse complement strand
CGCCGGTCGAGGTGCCGGTCGAAAACGCAAAGCGCCTCCCAGGCATGGGTTGGTTCATCCCTGGAATTGTATTCATATTAATCATTTATGTGTTTGAAATCCTCAGTCTGATGAACTGACGCGACCAAATAACTTTTTCCACTCTTTCATCGAATTTTTGTATATAATTGATGCGATTTCGCCTCGAAATCACTCCCTTTTGGCCCTAAAATAACTTTTTTCTCTGTTTAATAGTTTTTTTGTATATCAAAACGTCCAATCGATATACAAATATTAAAGGTATTTGGCAAAAAAGTTATTTCGAGCCTAAACTCGGGCTCGATTCGCTTGAAATAGGTATGAAAATATACAAAATTATCGCAAATTAACTAAAAAAGTTATTTGCGCGGAATTCCCATTCGTAACCAGGAATGATGCGCCTTATTTTGTAACGATTCTCAGATCTTCGCCACCAAACTGACAGATAATAAATCTTCCTATGATGCGTGAATAAATTCTTTCATCATAGCGGTTTTGAAGACCTTGCAAATTTAGATTCGTAGAAATAATCGTCTTGTGTGGAGATACTAGGTCAAGGCTTTCTCTTGCATTCAAAAGTTGCAAAAGATTCGACATCTTAGCATCTGTAAATGTTTCGGTCCCTAGGTCGTCAATCACCAGCAACTCAGCATCTTTTAATCCTGCAAAATAATCCTCATATTCGTCCTCGCCAAATGTCATTCTGGCCTCGTTAATTTTATCAAACATCAACGGCGCTGATACGTAAGCAACTGTAAAGCCAAGCAAAAGAATTTCATTCGCAATGCTTTGTGCCATAAATGTTTTTCCAGTCCCTGTATTCCCAAAAAACAAAAGACATTTTGCTCCGAGTTCTTTGAAATCAGATTCTATATAGCTTAAGCATCGTTCTTTAATGATTTTAATTTGTTCCCGCGGCGAGTTTTTTATTGAAAACCGTGCGGGATCTTTTTCGTCTATGAAAATATCTAGATTGAACTGATCAAATTGTGCGGTCTTTCCTTTGATCAGTCCCGATTCATGAAACATATTTTCTAAAAGTTTTTGTTTAAAACAAGTACAAATCGCATCTCCCACAGCACCTTTTACAATACTCGTATCATCACAGATCTGACACTCAAATCTTGGCTCTAGATAGTCTTTCGCATAACCAGCATTTTCTAGCAATTTCAACTTACGAATAATTTTTTCGTCTGTCTGTTTCGTCAGTTCTGTAGCAATCTGCTCCGCTTCTTCTGGTTTCTTTAAAACAGCCTGCAACGCAGTAATACTAATCTGTGCAATTTCTTTTTCGACGTCAACGAACCCTATGACATTTTTTCTAACGTCCTCCAACCTGTTTTCCGCTTCCGATAGCGCGTTGGCACGTTTCGCATCAAATTCCCGTTTGATTTTTGAATAAATTTCACTTTTCATGATAGAACCTCAACTTTCTCAAATGCTAAATATCAATTAAGTCATTCCTATCCTTGTCGTTGAATCCTTTTCGTAATGACGAACCGCCGATGTCCTTTTTTAATGAAGCCTTATCCCCAACCTTCGCTGGCGCTTTGCGGATGTTTTTTTCGTAATTCGACACTTCGTCCACAGTCTTCAACGCAAACTCATTCCATTCGCAAATGATTTTGTCAATGTACTCGAATCCTACATTGAGGCGACGTGTCGTCTTCTTGAGCGCCAGTTCAATGATATCAAACCCATAGCCAAATTCCATGACCCATTTTCGGACGAACGCCTCTTCGTATTCTGTCAACTTGCCAGTGCGCAATTTGCTTGATACTTTCTGTATGATTTCACGTACTTTCTGATACTCGATGGAGTAATTATCTAAATCAATGCTATTGACAATCCCCTTCAAGTGCCAGCTTTGCGCAACCTTTAAGATATAATTTTTGTTAATGACTTTGTGATCATAGCAATGTTGAAATAGTGCAAGCATGACATCTTCTTCAAACCCAAACTTCTCAAACCAGGAATCGATATCAGCATACCAAGAAGAAGGCATGACACCTTGAAAAAAACGTTTATTGATCGCTTGAATGACCTGAATCCGCAATCGATTGCGTGCCATATGCTTTTCCGCATCTTCGGATGGGAGGCTGGTTTTTTCGCGATAATGTTTGTTCAATTCTTTTTCTTTCAAATCGGAAAGCACGATGCCTGTTCGTTTTTGTTGCAGTAGTCCAAGTGCTTCCATGGTTAACAGCCCGTTGTCCACCTCGTCGCTTGTCATGCCAAGTTTGACACAAAGGTCTTCTTTCTCGACCTTCAGTTTGCGGGCACTCAAAAAGACTGCATATAAATAGATTTTAACCTGTCCAGGCAAAAGTTCCGGCAAATATTCGGTGACGAATACCTCTGGAATCAATAAGTCTGAAAACATTCCCGATCGATTGACTTCAAAATTCATTTGTACCACCTTTGATTATTTTACCACACCGCCTTGACGGCATGTTTCATCAAATTGTAATCGTAACCTTATTCAAAGACCTCGGTGCATCCGGATTCAACCCTTTCGAGAGGGACAGCGCACACGCAAACATTTGCGCGACCGCAACATTAAAGAATGGAGAAATATAATCACTCGATGTCTCCGCAATTCTTAATCCAACATGCCCGAGCGCCAACGCGTCATCCACGTTTGAAACGACCAATAAATCTGCGCCTACGCTAAGAATTTTGTTTGCCATATCAAATGTATTGGAGTATGCCTGGCCTTCCGGAAGAAACATAATCACAGGCATATCTTGATCCACCATCGCAAACGGTCCATGATAAAAGTCCGAAGTGGCATATGCTTTCGCTCTCACGTAACAGGTTTCCTGAATTTTCAAAGCGGTTTCCATCGAGGCCGCATAGTTGATGCCTCGCGCGAGGATAAAACACTCGTTCATAAAACGATAGCGATCAACAAAATCAGCAATATTTTCATTCAGCTGGATGGTATCTGCAATGCCCTTTGATAAATGCGACAGTTCCTTTTTCATTTCATCATGATTTGCCCACTCACTCACAAAGTAAAGAATAGACGCCATCTGTGTCGTAAAAGTCTTAGTCGCAGCCACGCTTTTTTCTTCCCCCGCAGCGCAGTAAAGATGAAAACTTGCTTCTTTCGCGAGTGGGGATGTCAAATCATTGGTTAAAGAAACGGTGATGGCCCCTTGTTGCTTTGCTGAATCCAAGAACAACCTCACGTCTTCTGCTTTCCCTGACTGTGAAATACCAATCACTAGACAATCCTTCATATCGAGAACACAGTCATAAACTGTCACAACAGATGGCGCCGCAAGCGATACAGGAATTCCTTTCAATGTCTCAATCGCATATTTTGCATAAATTGCAACATGATCCGATGTGCCTCGCGCCGCGATAATGACCGTTCTCACATGCTTAAGCGCGATTGCTTTCAATAAATCTTTTACAATCGACTTGTTGTATGCGATACAACTCTCTACGGCCATTGGTTGCTCTAGAATTTCCTGCCACATTTTTGTCATTATTTAACGCCCCTTCACACACTTTTCATACGCACTCATTTCAACTAACAATATATCACGTCACATCTCTTTCGTCCATATCGAATGACGAAACAGCGACGAAAAAAACTGTATATATCCCCAAATATCATTCAAATTAGAAAATTCAACCATTTTTCTAACATGGTAAAAAGTGATTGCCATGTCTCTGAAGTTATGATAAAATTATCTTTGTTAGTTTTTACAAATGCGAAAAGAGGAATCTCAATGAATACGAAAGAAAATACATATCCATTATCATCTCCTCAAAGAAGTATTTTCTATATCGAAAAGCTTTATCCGAACACAAGCATCGGCAATGTTTCAGCGACGCTGAAAATTGAAAACGATTTAGATTTAGACACCATGGAACAAGCTGTGAATCTTCTCATGAAAAGAAATGACGCCTTGCGTCTACACGTGAAAGAAGTCGAGGGTGAACCCCTTCAATATATCTCCGCGCCTACGCACTACAAATTAGATTTCTTTGATTTTCGAAACCAACCAATCGAACGCGTCTATGAATGGGACAAACGCGAATCCGTCATTCCAATTCCTTTAGGGGAAAACGACCTGTTTTATTTTGCTTTGATTAAATACGGGGACAATAAAAGCGGCTTTTTTGCACGCATCCACCACATTATTTCAGATGCTTGGTCAATCGTGAAAATCGGCGCAGAAGTCATGGAATATTATCATCTTATAAAAAACCAAGCACCTCTTCCGCAAGAACCGAAGCACTCCTACCTCGACTTTATAGAAAGTGAATTAGAATACTTTGAATCAGAAAAATTCCAAAAGGACCGACATTTTTGGAATTCAAAATTTCAAGACACCTTCGAATTAACTGTTTTGAAAACTAGAAAAACAAATTACGACAACTTAAAAGCGCACCGAAAGTCGTTTGTTGTGCCTGAAAAATTGTCAAATTTAGTTCGAAAACACTGCGGCGAAAATAGAACTTCGATTTTTACCTTGTTTTTTTCCGCGCTTTGTCTATATATTAACCGCATAACGAATAAAGAAACCGTGACGGTCGGCGTACCCGTATTGAATCGATCGAATGCAAAAGAGAAACAAACACTCGGCATGTTTATCAGCACCGTCCCGCTCAGTATTAAAATCGACAATGAACTTGATTTCATTGCATTTTCTCAGCAAATCTCTGCGGAGTGGATGTCCGTTTTGCGGCATCAAAAATTCCCATATGATGAGATTTTGAAGGGCATTCGCGAAAAATCAAAGGGTACCGATAAGTTGTTCGACATCGCCATGTCCTACCAGAATGCCAAATTTTCAAAAGAAGATACCGTCGACGAACAAGAAGGCCGCTGGCATTTTAACGGTTATCAGACCGAAGGTCTCTACATTCATATCAATGACCGCGATGATACTGGGAATATCATCATGAATTACGATTATCTCATTGAAATTTTTTATCCAAAGGAAATTGAATTTATCCACGACCACATCATTCGACTCTTGTGGCATGCACTAGACAATCCGCTAAGAAAACTTCCATACATTCATATTATGTCTGAAGTTGAACGCAATAAATTATTACTTGAATTCAATGATACTCTGGTCCATTTCCCAAGAAGCAAAACCATCCACCAGTTATTCGAAGAGCAGGTCAAAAAGACCCCAGATCGCATTGCCTTAGTTTTTGAAAACACAGAAGTCACTTACACCGAGCTGAACCAGAAAGCAAATCAGCTCGCTTATTATTTGCGCGAGAAGGGCGTGAATCCAGATACCATAGTCGGCATCATGATGCAACGTACACCGGAGATGATCGTTGGTATTCTTGGCATTTTGAAGTCTGGCGGTTGCTACCTGCCAATCGACCCAGATTATCCAGAAGATCGCACGAAATACATGCTTGAAGACAGCAAGACGAAATATCTTCTCGTCCATGACGAAACAGCGGACCTACGGCCCTTTCAAGGCGCTTTGATCAACATCAACGACCCTGCCATTGGGCAATTATCCTGCGAAAACATCGAAAACCTCAATAAGCCAAACGACTTGATCTATGTCATGTACACCTCTGGTTCCACAGGCAAGCCCAAGGGCGTTATGATTGAACATAAAAACATTGTTCCGCTCATGAAGAATGACGGGTTTGTTTTTCAAATTGATGAGCAAGATGTTTGGGCACTTTCCCATTCGATTTGCTTTGATGTTTCCGTTTGGGAAATGTATGGTGCCTTACTCTATGGCGGCAGCCTCGTCATCATCTCAAAAAATACATCGAAGGATCCCAAGGCATTTTTAGATGTGTTAAAACAAAAAAAAGTAACGGTACTCAATCAGATTCCCGTCTCCTTCTATAACATGATCAACGAAGAGATTAAAACGACAAAAAAGAACCTCGTCCTGCGTTATGTCCTGTTTGCAGGTGAATCCTTAAAGCCCGTCATGTTAAAATCATTTATTAAAAAATATCCTGAAACGAAGTTATTCAACATGTACGGGATTACCGAAACATCGGTTGTAGATACATTCAAAGAGATTACGGAAGAAGAAGTACGCCTCAACACAAACAACATTGGAAAGCCCCTGCCGACCGTCAGCTTATATATTCTCGATAAAAATCTGAATTTAGTGCCGATTGGTGTCATGGGCGAACTCTGTGTTGGCGGCGAAGGACTCTCACGAGGCTATTTGCACAAACCCGAACTCACGAAAGAGCGCTTCGTGCCCAACCCATTTAAGGAAGACGAACTCATTTATCGATCCGGAGACTATGCACGCTGGTTCCCGAAAGGGGACATTGAATACCTCGGACGCATGGACAACCAGGTCAAGATTCGAGGATTTCGCATTGAGCTTGGTGAAATTGAAAAGCACCTCCTGCTCTTTCCTGGCATAGAGAAAGCCGCTGTCATAGCACGCGATGATGCGTTTGAAAAACGCTATCTTTGCGCGTATTATGTTTCACAGACGCCTTTGTCCGTCAGTGATTTAAAGGAATATTTATTGCAAGTCCTGCCAAACTTCATGGTGCCTTCCCATTTTGTACAAATGGAATCTTTGCCATTGACGGCAAGCGGAAAAGTCAGCTTAAAGTCTTTGCCAGAACCAAAGATCAGTTCCAAAGAAAAATACATCGAACCCCGCAATCAAATGGAACAAACCGTAGCAAATATTTGGGGCGAAATTCTAAACATCAAGCGCGTCGGCATTGATGATAATTTCTTTGAGCTCGGTGGAGATTCGTTAGGTACCGTGCAATTCCTTTCCACATTATATAAACACAGCATGTTCGCGCAAATCCAAGACATTTATGAACACCCCACGATTCGGGCGCTCTCTCAAAAAATCACACTTTCTGAAATCAAGGACGAAATCTATGAAGCAGATCAAAATATAGACCGTTCCACCTTAGATGCGAGCACGAGTGAACACGTTAAAATTGAATCTCGCCCAATTGTTGACCTGATTCTCGAAGGAGAATTACCGCAAATTGATTCTGTAGCACTCAGTTATATTCCTGAAGATTTTGTTCTAATGCACGATGCAGATAAAACAAAAAAACTGCGTAGCGAATTTGGGGACAAGCCGATTCTATACCACAGTATTATGAACGATGTGGGGCATATCGGACTCATGATTCTACCGATGCTAAGCAATACCCTCTATGCAGAAAAAGAAGTTTTATTGCAGCAAAGTCTTGAAGCCGTCCAACTTGCAGAAAGTTTAGGCGCAAAAATTGTTTCTTTGACAGGCCTCATCCCGTCTGCGACGAATTATGGAAAGGATATTGTCGCGCTATGCGCAACGCACTGCCCAGGCATTAAGGTGACAACGGGACATACGACGACTGCTGCCTCGGTCATCCTATCCATCAAACGGATGCTCCATGATGGCAGTCGCAACATCCAAGCGGAACGCCTCTGTGTCTTAGGCCTTGGCTCGATTGGTACTACCGTTATCAAGTTATTACTGTCCGTTTTGCCGCACCCAGCCGCCATAAACCTTTGTGACATTGAAGAGAAAGAAACCTATTTGCGTGCACTGAGCGAAGAGTTAAAAGAAGAATTTGGCTTTAAAAACACCATTACGATTTCGCTCTCTCAAGGGATTAAAGTCCCTGATGAGATTTACGAAAACACCATGTTTATCGGTGCTACCAATGTGCCAAATGTGCTCGCAGTCAATCGGTTTCAACCTGGTACGATGATTATTGATGACTCGGGGCCTCATTGTTTCTCGAAAGAGGAAGCTATTCAGAGACTGCAACGCGCGGGCGATATTTTATTTACAGAGGGCGGCGTATTAGAATCGCCGAAAGAACTAAATAAGTTGACATTCTTACCACAGACCATGAGCCCTGCTTATTTAAACAAATATAAGCAACATTTTCTCAGCGGAAAAGAAATCACAGGATGTATCTATTCTTCTTTGTTATCTGCAAAATATATGAATTTGAAGCCATCGGTCGGCACTGCGGAAATCAAGGATTGTTACTTGCATTATCAGAAACTCAACCAGCTCGGATTGAAAGGCGCACATCTCCACTGCGACGACTATATCATTCCGAATCAGTATATCAACAAGTTTAAGCAGGAATTTGGCGTATAAGAAATGAGGCGAGTTGCACATGGTGTTACAATATGACTTTTCATTTTTACTTCTAATCATGTCCACCATCATGATTATTGGGTTGTTGATTGCAATTGTTCGAATGAAAAACAAATCCCAGATTCATTATGTATTCGCCTGTAATATTGGCTTGATTTTAATCTGGTGCATCGGTCATATATTAGAGGTTATTACCACCATTCAATTCGGGGTAACGAACTTAACGTTTGTCTATCTCTATTACTTTGGCCTGATTTTCCTACCAATTTCTTTGCTTTTCACAGGTTTGATTTTTGAGCGCAGCAGAATAAAATTAACTATGCCGTATTTGCTGTTATTCATAATCCCTGTTATCGATTTCATTGCTTTACTGACGAATGAACTGCATCATGAATACTTTGTTCACTATTCCATTTATCATCAGGAATCTGTACTCGGATGGATGTTCCAAGTACACACCTTGTTTTCCTATCTCTTTATTGTGCTTGGGTTGTTTTTCCTCACACGCTATTCCATCAAAAACTCAGGATTCTTTTCCAAACAATCCATCTTGATTCAGGTCGGCATCGCCATCCCCTTTGTAATCAATATTTTACTGACATTAAAGGTGCTAAATTTGCCAATTTACTACACCCCAATTTCTTTTTCGATCGCCATTGTTTGCTTCTCACTCGCTATCATTAAGCTTGACTTCTTAAATATTGCACCCATTGCACTGCAAAAGATCGTTGACTTGATATCCGATAGTTATATTGTGGTAAACAGAAATTTCAGTATCATCGATTATAACAAAACATTTATGGATGTATTTAGTGAAGTGAAAGGACTACGAAGAAAGGCAAATCTCCTGACACTCATGAATGAAAATAGCTATTTAGGTCTCAATAGCGATTTATTAGTTGACTATGGCAAACAAGCGATCAAAGCAAAAGAAACTGTAAGTTTTGAACGAAACATCATTGGAGAAAAATTCAATCGCTTTTTCATGGTTGAAGTGACACCAATTTTCATCAATAGTGTCTATACCGCAACCATTATATTGCTCAAAGATATTACGCAAAGCAAGAAAGACTTAGAGACAATTAAAAGCACACAAGAAATCATTATGGAACAGGAACGTCTCTCCTCTTTAGGGCAATTGATTGGGGGCATTGCACACAATTTAAGGACACCAATCATGTCGCTGTCTGGTGGCATAGAACGCTTAAAAGATTTGACCGCAGAATATGCACAGTCGATTGGTGATGCCAGCATTGAGGATGCGGATCATCGAGAAATTGCAAAAGAGATGGACGATTGGCTCGAAAAAATGAAGCCATATTGCGCTTACATGTCTGACATCATTTCCACTGTGAAGGGATTGACGACAAATTCAGAAGAATCGAATTTAAACACGTTCACCCTTAAAGAACTCATCAAACGTGTCGATTTACTGATGAAACACGAGTTAATTGTCAGCAACTGCGTGTTAAATGTAACCGCCGAAATCGATTTAAAAACGACGATTACGGGCGACATCAGCAGTCTTGTACAAATTTTTGATAACTTAATCATAAATTCTATTCACGCATATTCCGAAGAACATGGTATAATTGAATTGAATTTGTTATCTAAAGACAACAATATCATATTCAGATTAACTGATTATGGGGTGGGCATGAGCAAAAGTGTGCAAGAAAAACTATTCAAACAGATGGTGACCACAAAAGGAAATAAAGGAACTGGACTGGGATTGTATATGTCCTATGCCACAATTAAAGGTCGTTTTAATGGCGATATGTGGTTTACATCGGAAGACGGAAAAGGGACGACATTCTATTTATCAATACCAAGCACGGCGTTGTTTTTGAAAGAGGAGGGTCTTTCATGAGAAAGAAACTATACAAAGCGGAGTCTGATTTCAAGATTATTGTATTAGATGACGAGATTGGAATCATTGATTCCTTGGAAGTTGTGTTAACAAGAAGTGGATATGATTTCGTTGGCGAAACAGATCCAATCAAAGCGATTGAGCGCATCCGCACAGAACACTTCGATATGTTAATTTTAGATTACCTCATGTTTCCGATTCACGGCGATGAAGTTGTAAAAAGAATTAGGGAATTCAACTCTGAAATTTACATCCTCCTTCTTACGGGGCACCAAGATGTTGCGCCTCCTCTCGAAACGATTCGAATTCTTGAAATCCAAGGATATGCGGAAAAGAGCGATAAATTTGATCAACTCATCCTTTTGGTGGAGTCTGGCATCAAATCCATCACAATGATGAAGTCAATCAAAAAATTCCAAGATGGCCTTAATAAAATCTTACTCTCCGTGCCAAAAATCTATCAGTTGCAGCCTTTGGGAAATATCCTTGAGGAAATTCTCTCCGAAATTATGCCACTCGTCAATAGCGAAAATGCGTTTATCTTAATTGACGACATCACCGATTTTACAGCAGGTAATAAAAGTATTTTTAAAGGGATTGGAAAATATAAAACAGAGATCATCGATTTTATTGAAAGTTTAAGTCCTGCACTGATTGAAAGCATTGGTAATGCGCGCATGACCAGAGAAGTAGTATATTTTGAGACAGGCATCATTTTACCGCTCAATAATGAATTTCTACAATCGGTCGGCGTCATCTACGTTGAAAGCCACGATGCCATGACGTTCCACTTAGCAGAAGGCGTAAAACTCCTCGAAATCTATGCCAACCAGGCCTCTTCTTCTTTAAACAATGCGTTTTTGCATTCGCTTGTGAATATGAAAAACGAGGAACTCAACAAGACCTATGATCAACTGCGCGGAAGCTATATGGATACCATTGAGGCATTACGTTTGGCGGTAGACGCAAAAGATATTTATACGCGCGGCCATTCGGATCGCGTGTCGTACTATGCAGTAAAAATCGGGCAGGAACTGGGCATCTCGGAAAATGAAATCGAAATGTTGCGCATCTCAGGCATCTTCCATGATGTAGGTAAAATTGGTACAGCGGATGACATCTTGCTCAAAAATCAGTCTCTGGATAAACTCGAATATGAAGAAATCAAGAAACACCCACTCAAAGGTGCACACATTTTATCTGCGGTCTCGATGTTCAAAGGCGTCGTCAACATCGTTAAATTTCATCATGAACGCATTGATGGACTCGGGTATCCAGAAGGCATCAAGGGGGATCGCATCCCGTTGTTATCCCGGATCATAGCCGTTGCAGACGCATTTGATTCCATGATTTCAGACCGGCACTATCGCCCAAGACTTGCGTTGGAAGTTGCCAAGGAGCAGTTAGTACAAGGCAAAAACACACAATTCGATGGTGAAATTGTGGATGCCTTCATTCAAATCCTGAAAAATTATGACAAACTTGCGAAAGAGGTCAGCGCGATATATCTACCAAATCCGCAAGCATAGAAATACTTTGTTAGACACTTCTTAGAGCGTCAATTGGATTAAGCCTTGACGCTTTTCTTGCTGGCGCAAATCCAAAGATGATGCCGATGGCCGCGGAGAAGCCGAGTGCCAAGAATACCGTGGAGATGGATAGCGAAAATGCGACGCCAATGAGATTACAAACCAAAATTGCGAGGGATACCCCCAGCAGCAGTCCCACGGCACCGCCAAACACCGAGAGTACAACGGCCTCGATGAGAAATTGTTGTTGAATCCTTTTCGGCTCTGCGCCCAACGCTTTGCGCAGTCCGATTTCAGACGTGCGCTCCGTAACGGATACCAGCATCATGTTCATGATGCCAATTCCGCCGACGACCAGAGAAATCGATGCAATCTCACCAAGCATGAGCGAAAGCATCGCCGTCATGGCGAGGATGGTTGTGAGAATGTCTTGCATGTTGAAAATGGTAAACGAGTCATCTTTATAGTTAAATGCTTCATTCAAGACTGATTTGATGTTTGTCGTGATCGACTCGGACAGCTTGGAGTCCGCCATAAAGACCTCTACACTCGAAATATACCGCGTCCCAAGAAAGCTCATCGCCGTGGTATATGGGATGATGACCGCGTCATTGTTAGACGAAATGGTAAAGCCAAACGACTCTTTCAGCGTCCCGACAATTCGATACTTAAGCCCACCAATGCGCAGACTTTTTCCAATTGGATTGACACCCCAAAATAGATCGTTAGCGACATTGGCACCAACGAGACAGACCTTATTTTTTGCCGTGACATCCAGAATATTCAGGGCTCTTCCGCTTTCCATGACATCTTTCGTCTTGGCAAAATACACTTCATTTTTTCCCTGAATCGAGACGTTTTCGCGAATCCGCTTCGCATACTCGACCGTATCTTTTTTCGATATCGTCGGCGAAACACCTGCGACGTTGTCAATTTTGGAGAGTTTCTTGATGTCTCCATCCAGCAACCCCCGCTTCAACGGCGTCCCAAACGTCGACACCGTAATCTTGTCAGCGCCAAACGACGCAACTTGACTTGTCACCTCATCCGTCGCCCCCTGCACGATTGTGATGAGCGCGATGATGGAACCAACCCCAATCACGATTCCGAGAATCGTCAGGAAGGAACGCATTTTATTATTGATAATATTGCTCCAGGAGATTTTCACGCTTTCACGAAACATCGGATGCACCGCCTTCTTCGCTTAACTGGCCGTCGAGAATCTGGACGACGCGCGTGGCGTTCTTTGCTATGACGGGATCATGCGTAATCATGATAATGGTGCGCCCTTCGGCATTTAGTTCGCGAAAAAGCGCCATAATCTGCTTACCCGTCGTCTGGTCCAGTGCGCCAGTCGGTTCATCGGCAAGCAAAATAGTTGGATGGGTCACCATGGCGCGCGCAATTGCAACGCGCTGTTGCTGCCCCCCGGAGAGTTGATTTGGTTTATTATATAACTTATCAGAAAGCCCTACTTTTTCTAACATTTCCTTGGCGCGTTGTCTGCGTGCGCGTTCGCCGATGCCGGAGTAAATCAAAGGCAATTCGACGTTTTGCAGTGCGTTTAACCGTGGAAGCAGTTGAAACTGTTGAAACACAAAGCCAATCTCGCGATTGCGGATGCGCGCCAGTTCACGCTCCTCCTGGTCCTCGACCGTGTTGCCTGAAAGCAAGTAGCTCCCGCTGGTCGGCACGTCCAGGCACCCGATGATATTCATGAGGGTGGTCTTTCCAGAGCCAGACGGCCCCAAGATCGACACAAATTCCCCGCTATTGACTGAGAAACACACGTCATCCAGCACTTTTTGCAGCTCATCGCCCATTTGGTAACACTTCACGATATTCGTCATGTTTAAGATTTGCTGACTCATTTTGACTGTCCTCCGGACTGGTTCGCCGGCTGTGTGCTCGCACTTGCAGGCCGCATACCCGCTCCACCAAACGACTGCACCGCAACCTTCTTCGCAACGAGGACGACTTGCCCTACTTTCAGTCCTTTTACGACTTGTACGATGTTACCGTCGTTCATCCCCGTCACAATATACTGCGTAATCGCTGTGCCTTTTGCATCTTTGACTAGTACAAATGGTTTGTTGTTTGCATCAAACTGAATCGCTTTCATCGAAAGCGTCATGACCTGCTTCACACGTTTGTTGAGAATCCTGATTTCCGTGCTCATTCCAACCCGCAACACTTTATTATAGGCAAGATCAATGGTCGCCGAAAAATACGCCAGTCCGTTTGTGTTGATGGCCTCACGCGAGATGGAACTGATTTCTCCACTGACCACCTTGTCAAGCGCGTTGATCGTCACTTTCACTTTTTTGTGCACAGCAATGCTGCTCAAGTCATATTCATCCACCTTCACACTGACTTGCAAATGATCATAATCCACCAGATCCACGAGATTCATGCCCGACATGACTTGTGAATCGGTCTCCACGTAAAGTTTTGAGACGGTGCCATCCATGGTCGCTTTGATGTTGGAACCATATGTCGTCTTAATCAACTCATCGTCTTTTTTGACCTTGTCACCTTCCTTGACAAGCACCTCTTTCACTTGCAGTGCGCGATCAGCAAGAATCGAATCACTGTTTTTTGCCTCCACGACTCCCGAAAAACTATAATAGGTGACGACATCTCTCTTCATCACCTTTTCCTCATCATAGGAGCCTTTTGCGCCGCCAAACGTGACGACACTCCAAGCAATTCCAGCGACCACCACCAAAAGCACAAGCATCCAGATGATGATTTTTCTGATTTTCTTCCCTTTTCTTTTACGCGCCAAACTGTTATCCATAATTATCTCCCATTCATCCGAGCCGAAAAGCGATCGATATGTTCCGGCATTGCCTTAATTCCACTATTTCCGTCTTTATCTGTTGCATTTTTCATCATACCGATGATCAATTTATGCCCCAGTTTCATTTTGTCTTTCCGAAATTCCCCACCAAAAAAATCAGTTGCGACTGCTTGGTCCACCATCTGCTCTGGGAATGAGACTTTGAGCACAAGCTCATAATTCTGTGGCAAGCCCCCACACAAGAAAATACCGATCTTCTTCCCGTCCACTTCAAGGAGTATTTTTTCGCACGTCTCTTTGACTTCTTTATGAATTTGCCCCATGTAGACGGAGCTTCCAATGATGACGCGGTCATACTCTTGCACCGACTCGATTTTCTGTCTTTTTGCGTTGAGCAAAACAGTCTCGCCCTCCAATTGCGCCGCCAGCTTCTCGGCGCAGTCTTCTGTATACCCATAGTTACTGCCATAAATAATCACGTTTTTCATATGAAACACCTCTCCTCTTAAATTTTTATTGCAATGCATCCATATACTTTTGAATCAACTTCAAATCCGTGGCGCGTCCCGCTAACGGTACGCCTCCGGCCAGCACTTCATTTTTCTGATGAAACGTCAACTTCTTCTCCTCATAAATCACACCAATCGGAATGGTTTCCTCTGGCTCCAAAGCCTTTTGTATCGCACCTAGCTTGTCTTTTCTGTCGTAATCCTTCCCCAGCTTGTAGACGCGTTGTTTGTAATACGCAAACGTATTGACCTTATTGAAACTCACACACGGTTGTAAAATGTCCACCAACGCATAACCGTCATATTGAATCGCCTGCTTCATGACTTCAATCAGGTGCTCTTTTTCTCCGCTAAACGCACGCGCCACAAATCCCGCACCCGCCGCAATGGCCATCAAGACCGGATTAAAGGCCGTGTTGTGACTGCCGGTCGCCTGTACCTCAGTCACCTGCCCCTC
>JBAXOJ010000044.1:0-15530 GCA_037133315.1 Clostridia bacterium | reverse complement strand
ATTTCATACATGCCGCGCGTCATGAGCGCCGCCTTTGTATTGTCGCCATATCCCAGTCCATCTGAAATGCCTGCACAAAGGGCTATGACATTTTTGATCGCCCCGCCCAGTTCTACTCCGACGACATCCGTATTTGTGTATACGCGGAACGTATCCGACATAAAGATTTCTTGCACGCGCTCTGCGACTGCAAGATCCGTTGCCGCAGCGACCACGACGGTCGGCACTTTGCGTGCTATTTCTTCTGCATGACTCGGTCCAGAAAGGACTGCAAACGGATTTCGTGGCAGTTCTTCTTCGATTATTTGGGTTAGCAGTTTGCAGGTGCCTTCTTCAATCCCTTTTGAACACGTGACGATGAGCACGTCGTCCGCAATTAATGCTGCGAGGTTCTTTGCGTTTGACCGGGTCGTCTGAGAAGGAATGGCCAACACAATCAGGTCGCTGCCTTTGACTGCTTCAGAAAAGTCAGTAAAATATTGAATGCTTTCTGGAAGTGCGACGCCGGGTAGCCGTGTGAGGTGCTCTCGATGTTGCTGCAACATCTGGATCTCATCCCCATCGGGCGACCAAAGTTTCACAGCATGTCCGTTCCACGAGAGGTGTGCTGCCATTGCGCAACCCATGCTGCCTGCGCCTATTACGGTGATTTTGTTCATGTTATCGCCTCGTTCCCTTGTTTTTCAATGCGTTGGGTTCTTTCTTTTTTGAAAACACCTTCGACTCTTTTCCTTGGATCAATCGGCCGATGTTGGCACCGTGCCGGAAAATGATGATGGCCGCCACAATGCTGGATGCGAGCAAGAACTGCCAGCCTTCGTGCCCAAACACAGGGATGAGCGTGAAAAATGGATACAAAAAGGCTGCGATGATGGAGCCCAAAGACACATACCGCGTCAATGCCGTAATCGCCAGGAACACACCCAAAAGGATCAGCGCAATCCGCCAATCCATCATTAATAGCACCGCAAACGACGTCAACACGCCCTTGCCACCCTTAAACCCGAAGTAAATCGGCCAGTTGTGCCCGAGGATGGCGAATAAGCCTGCCACAAGGAGTCCCGTCTCCGCAGTCTCATAAAACATCCCCTGCATGCCTTGGTTGATGCTCGGGTCGATGGTCCACCCAAAAATCAAACGCCCCAATAGACAAGCGATAACCCCTTTTAAGGCGTCACCGCCAAACGTAAAAATCGCTGGTTTCGCACCTAATGTGCGCAGTGTATTTGTGGCGCCGGCGTTGCCAGAACCGTGTTTGCGAATGTCGATGCCGAAAAATTTCCCCACAATAATGGATGTGTTGATACTTCCAAGCAAGTAGCCTATGGCGGCAACCGCCAATAATTTTAAAACCAAGAATACCAAGTTCATCACTCCATCAACAAATTTGTATTAAAGCCATTTTACTCGGTTTTCAGGAATTATTCAAGAGTTCTTCTTGCCCTTTTCGCGATACGAAAACTGGATGGGCGTGCCGATGAACCCGAAGTTCTTGCGCAACTGATTTTCAATGTAGCGTTGGTAGGAATAATGCATGAGCTCCTCGTTATTGAGAAACATGACAAAAGACGGTGGCTTCACAGAAACCTGCGTCATGTAATAAATCTTGAGGCGTTTGCCGCGATCGGACGGTGGTTGCACCATTGCGGTCACTTCGTTGAGGAAGTCGTTAAGCATACCCGTCGAAATCCGCAGCGATGCTTGATCGTTGACGTATTTGATTTGTTCGAATAATTTATTCACGCGCTGCCCCGTCTTCGCCGAAATAAACATCACCGGCGCATACTGCATGAATCCGAGTTTTTCATGCACCATCTTCGTGTATTCCTCGAGGGTGCCCGTAACCTTCTCGAGCAAATCCCATTTGTTGACGACGACAATTGCGGATTTTCCTGCGTCATGCGCGTACCCAGCGATTTTCGTATCTTGTTCGGTGACGCCGTCTTCTGCGTCAATCATGATGAGACACACGTCGGAGCGGTCAATCGCCTCAAACGACCGAAACGAACTGTACTTTTCAATCCCTTCGGTGATTCTGCTCTTCTTCCGAAGCCCCGCCGTATCAATAAAGACGTACTGGTCTTCCCCATCCACCACAATCGTATCAATGGCATCGCGCGTCGTCCCGGGAACGTCGCTGACGATGACACGTTCCTCGCCAAGCACCTTGTTGACGAGGGAGGACTTGCCTGCGTTTGGCTTGCCAACCACAGCGACCTTAATAAACGAATCATCAAAATCATCCTCTTGCGCCTCTGGAAAGTGCTCAAAACACGCGTCTAGCAGCTCACCCATCCCCAACCCATGAATCGATGACACCGGGAAAATCTCGCCAATGCCAAGATTATAGAACTCGTAGCACTCGGCTGGCATCTCGCCCACGCGATCCACCTTGTTGACCGCCACAACCAGCGGCTTCTTCGACTTGCGCAACATATTCGCGACATCCAAATCCGTCGCCGTCACACCGTCTCTGGAATCCACCATAAACACAATCACATCGGCCATCTCAATCGCAATCTCGGCCTGCTTCTTCATGTGCTGAAGAATGTGATCCTGCGTCCAAGGCTCGATGCCCCCCGTATCAATCATCGTAAACGTCCGCCCGCGCCATTCCGCATCGACATAAATCCGGTCCCGCGTCACGCCCGGCGTATCCTCGACAATCGAAATCCGCTTTCCAGCGATATAATTAAAAAAAGTTGATTTCCCTACATTGGGTCGCCCCACAATTGCTACAATCGGTTTCGCCATTTAGTCCACCCTTCCTTCCTCTTCAAAGCCCATTTCGATCTCCATCCCAGTCAAATGCGCCACAAATTGCACGCCCAAATTGTCCGTCACCAGCACCTGCATGCCCGTCTGCCTTTCACACTCTTCCAACGTCACATCATCGAGAAAGACGTCTTCGCCTTCGCGAAACATCGAGGCGCACAGCATCAATACCCGAGCCTTGCTCCCACGCGCCTTCGCGGCCAGCACCTCTTTGATGACATCCTGCCCTGTCAACAACCCGCACACCGTCACGCTCGCGCCAAAGAACTCGTTTTTGACCCCGAGGACCTTGACTTCCAAACCTTCTACCAGGCTTGATACCTGTTGCGCCAGTTTCTTAATCAACGGCTCTGCCGCCAGTCCCGTCGCAATCAACACATTGCGCTCAATCGTCTGCTTTGGCATTGTGGCGAGCAGTTTGCAAACCTCATCCACCTCTTCTTGCAATGAGGCAATGAGTCCAACGCCATTTTCGATTTGCGGAAACTCCTCGTATGCTTCGTAATCCGGCACTTCCACTTTCGCTTTGACATAGAGTTCGTCCGCTGCAAAAACGATCCGACTACCAAATTTCTTCCGATTGTCAATCTGCACCCGCTCAACTTGTTGCAACACCGTGCGCGCGGCCGTCTCGTCGAATCCATTGACGAGCGGCAGTCCCTCTCGAAAACGCGTGAGCCCCACGGGCACCACAGAGACGCTGTTGAGCCCTGGATAGAGCGCCGAAAGATCCTGCATGGAGCGATCGAGCGCTGCGCCGTCGTTGCGCCCTGGACACACGACGATCTGTGCGTTGACGGTGAGTCCCGCGTCCGTGATCTTTTTGATTTGTTCCAGAATCCTACCTGCGAATCTGTTGCCGAGCAGTTCTTTGCGCAACGCTGCATCGGTCGCGTGCACCGAAACGTTGATCGGCGAAAGCCGATAGCGGATGATTCGGTCCAGTTCCTCATCCTTCATATTGGTCAATGTCACATAATTGCCATTCAAAATCGACAGTCTCGTGTCATCATCCTTGAAATACAGCGTCTCGCGCATCCCCGGCGGCAGTTGATCGATAAAGCAAAACACGCACTTATTGGTACAGGACGTCTCCGCCGTGATCATGGGGTGTTCAAACACGAGCCCCAAATCATCCTCGAAGTCCTTTTCCATATCGACTTCCCAGACCTCGCCATCCGCCTTCTGGATGGTGACCACAAGGGTCTCCGCGGCGCAAAGAAACCGATAGTCAAAAATATCTTCGATATTTTTACCATCAATCTGCATTAACACGTCACCTGGCACAATGCCAACTTCCTCAGCAATGCTCCCCGCTTCCACCTGTGCAATTTTGATTGGGCCGTCGCGCATGGATTCTCCTCTTCGCAAGTCTTCGCATTTCTCGCAAGTCTTCGCGAGAATTCTTTGGAAATAAAAAAGCAGCAGTTTGATGCAACCGCCGCTCGCCCATTTCGTTGTAGAATTATTCTTTTATAACAATAACTTCTTTCCCATTGTAATATCCGCATTCTTTACAAACTCTATGGGGCAGCTTGAAGCTGTGGCATCTTGAACACTTTACGATTGTCGGTAACTCCAATTTCCACTGAGACCTTCTTGCACCCGTTCTTGCTTTTGACCATTTCTTTTTCGGTGTAGCCATAATTCTTACCCCCTATCATTTCTATTCAATATTAAAATTCTTCAGTTTCTCCATCGCTGGATTAATTTTGCGCTCTGCACAAGTACATTTCGTTTCGTTGAGATTCAAGCCACATTCGCTGCACAATCCTGCGCAATCGTCCTGACACAGTTGTGCAATCGGCAGTGATGAAAGAATCTCATCTGCAATTGCTCTGTCCACGACGAGCCAATCTCCTTCGTACGAATAACTCTCGGCTTCCGGCTCTTCCTCAGCGCTTTTGACCTGCTGAAAATTCTCATTCACCGTCACCTTGATCTTGCCTTCCACTGGTTTCAAGCATCTTGCACACTCTACATGCCAGTCGGCTTGCGCAACGACATTCATATTAATACGTCCGCCGATATTTGTCAACACTCCGTCCACCGAAACATCCTTTGAAAAGGTATACCCATTTGTAAAGTCTTCGAGATTTTGCAGTCCCTCTATTGGCTCCGTGCCTTTGATATCAATGCTTGCGCCGTTTTGCTTTACAATTTTCGCGATATAAAATTTCATTTTACTCCCTCTCGTCCGAAAGTCGACAAGTAATATTGTAATGGGAGGGATGGGATTTGTCAAGGCAGAATCGCGAAAATGGGAGCGAACTGGCCGCACGATGGTTGCCGCGGGGTCCAAACGCAAAGGCTGGTAGGGTTCTTGCCCGGCAAGTCCCGTCGCGGGACTTGCTCGGCTTTTTCCCTACCAATGGCGGGACTAGGTCGCCGATTTCCCTACCAGCCGCGCCGTGATCAATCAAAATCGTCAGATTTTGCTCCTTCCAACCGCCTCTTTCACGAAAAAGGATGTCTTATCCAAAACAAAAAGGCAAAAGTTAGATTCATTTGTCTAAAAACCCTCTTTTATCCCCGTCAAAATGATCGTCTTGGTAGGGTTTTTGCTTGGCAAGTCCCGCGTAGGGACTTGCTCGCCGTTTTCCCTACCAACGGCGGAAGTAACTAGCCGGAATACCTGCAAAGCACTCCTAATTTATAGTCCACTTAGAAAAATTATTCACTATTTTTCGAAATGGATCAGAATAATATCCAGAATGATAATTAATCTCAAAATGATTATCATTGTTCAAATCAAAGGATATGTCTATATTCTCTAAAACACCATTTCCCCTCTTGAAAAATCTCTTTAAATATGACTTCTGACTTTCTATTCGACCTTGATCACTCAATATATATTTCTTTATTGATTCAAATACTGGCTTAATATCTTCATTAGTTGTTCCGTTTTTACAAAAACAATCAAATGATATATCCCAGTCATAACGGATCATTTTTATATCTTGAACAAAATCGTATTTGCTTTCTATATCACTTTTTAAGTTATAAAACCACTGATTCGATATATAGTTATCAATTGAAAAATACCCAACAATTAAGCATACTACAACAGCTATTGATACAAGGATTTTCACCCTCGTTTTGTCGTTTGACTTCTTCATTATTTTTATAAATAAAAATAATGAACCGCCGATAATGATGCTGCATATGATAAGTAGAATGATATAGAATTGACTAACCATAAGTCCCTCCCTCAGCAGGATTCCGTTTCTAGGGTTCAATCGACCCTGGAATGTCTTCCTCATGCTCGCCTTTATGCTTAATGGTCTCAGCTTTGAACTCGATTTTGTTGGCCTTTGCAAAGACAAAGGAAAGAAGCACGGCAGCCAACTCCGCAATCGTCACCCAAACGCGGGAGACCGCTGCAATGACCATCGGCAGCGCAGCAACTGCGGGAATGCTTTTTGGGAAGATGGCCTCGAGGGTAAGTATGAGAAAATACTCTCTGACCCCGATGCCGCCTGGTGCAATGATCGCGAGGATTCCGGCCATGGACGAAAAGGCAAACGCGCCGGACAAAAAGACATAGTTGTCAAACCCAATGGGCGGATACAGCGCCTTGACGAGTAGGAAGAATCCGAGGCCGAGCACCAGCCAGTTGCCGATGAATAAAAGCACAATGAAAAACATATCCTTATAGGACATCGGGATACTGACTGGAGGCTTCTTCAGGATTTTCAATCCAAGATTAATGCAGAACTCCAAAATGCGCGGATTGATCATGACAAAAAAGACAACAAGCAGGACGGCAAAAATCAGTTTAAACTGATTGAGGACTGGGTTGTCCACAAACAACGCCGCAACCAAAAGGATAAAGGTTGCCGCAAGGAGTGTGCAGATGTTTTCGACGAAAAAGCTGAACGTGACTTTTTTATTGGATTTGCCCTCTTCATTATAATAGTAGAGACGCGCACCCAGATAAAAGATTTTGCCCGGTATGTATTTGCCCAGAAGCGAGTAGCCCCAGGAGATGATGGCTTTCTTGATATTAATCGAGCAGCCGTTTTTGTAGGTAATGTAGTGCCAGAGGATCGCGTTGTACAGTTTGTAGGCAAGAAATAGCAAGAGAGAAATGACAAACAACAGGATGTCCAGTTTGAATTCATAGTTCTTCAATTCCTGAAAATTATTAATTAAATACTTGCCTAGAAAGTACAACACCAAGACCATGAATACAATCTTCACGAGAAGGATGATGTTTTTTTTGTTGATCCATTTCTTCATTTCTTCATATCCCAACATTAATTATTTGTTCAGCAGCACTCGAATGAATCCCATGTACAGAAACAGCAGTCTGCGCGGCATGGCATAGACGACTTTGCTCCAGAACGGACTGCGAGACGCGCGCACATTCCACAAAATCAAGAACGCCGCAAGCGTATGATTCCATTTATGCTTGTCTTCCACCGTCCCGTGATAATCGATGCCGAAGTGTTTCCCAAGCTTCTTGCGCGGGACCGCAGTGCGGAATTTAAAGGTCAGGGCGCGTTTCTGCGATTTTAGCACTTGATCAACTGCAATCTCTTTTGCGATAATGACTTGCTCGTCAATCATGCCCTGTACAACCGCCTGCGCAATAGGCGTCTTTGCGATGAAGCCGGTATGTTTGATTGGATTTGATTTCATTTCTTTCAACCACACGTCCCCACAACTCAGGTCCGCCTCATAGCCGAAGTGATTGCTGCAAGACAGGCAGCGCGGGAGCATGTCATAGTAGAGATTCTTGTAGGTGCAGATATTATATAGATAGGAAAATTCACGTGTACTCCCGTCCAACAGATCGACCGAGGTCATGCCACGCCAGTGCCCTTTTCGAAAGAACACACGACGAACCTCTTTGGAGTCAATTTTGTTTTTTACTAAGATGTTTTGAATTTGCTCTTGCGACGGCGAACCGCTACAAAACAGACTGATTTTCAAGACGATTTTTTCTTTCAGTTCTGGATGACTTTCCACAAAACGTGCAATGGCATGAATCTGGCAAGGCAAGGCGACGACCGCGAGGCGTCCCTCAAATTTCAAAAGCAAATCAAGCTGCTTCAACAACGGGAAGTCCACATAAATACTCGTCGCACTGTCAAGAATCTCTTTGACTGTCGTCGCAATAAAGCTTCTTGCGGATACTTTCCCATCAATCATTTCTTGCCGACTCACGAAGGCGCCGTCAATCATTTTACGGTCCAACATGTACGCCAGCGTCGTGGTCACGATGCCGCCGGAGGCTGCGTTTTCGCGCACTTCCTTCCCAGCCGAATAGCCGATATAGCACTTCTGAAAATCGCCCATGTATTTCTTTGCGTTTTCACGTGACGCCTCAAGGGCTTGCAAAATAATCTCAATATTTTGATAAGAACTTTTCTGCACTTCCGCCTGGTGCGCGGCGATCTTTTCGCGAATAAGCATCTCATCCTTCGAAAACTTCTCGTAGACCGTCACAAGCTTTTCATAATTCAAACTCTTATAATCAGTCGCATATTCGCCCAGCTCATACATATCAAGCACTTCTTTGTATTTGTGGCTCCAGCCGATGAGCATCACGGGCACGTTTTTGTGCAACGCCGAAATCATGGCATGGAATCGAGAAGCCACGAGCAAACGGCTGTTTGCGATGTATTCCCGAATTTCCTTCGCGCTCATTTCAAAATCCAACAACTTGCAAGCGCTCTGTTGCTGCACCTGCGCATACACCAGCCTGCAAATCGGCAGATCGTTGTTTTTCAATTTTTCCGAATTTTGCCGCGCGGACTGCGCGAGGATGATAACCCGTTCGCCCCGTGCAATGACCGAATCAATGAATTTCGCCATCGTCCCCACATAATCGATTTCGTGCTTCATGCAGTACTGATAAACCACCGAACTAATCGAAAACGCAACTGGCTTTTTCGCATAGAAAGGGTCTGCCGCAAACACCTTAGCAACCTGTGCCACAGCCGCAGCATCGTCAGGCATCACCAGGGCACCATCTGCGCAAAGCGCAACGTTTTTGAGCCCGAGCTCCTTTAGGTAGCCTTCGGTCACACTGCCGCGCGCACAAATCTTCGTCAAGTGTCGCAGCGTCAGTTTCGCCAACAGGCGATTCGCTGGCTTCTTAAAAGACCCCATCGCTTGAGAGAACTTAATGGTCTTGCAACCAAGCAACAACGGCACGCTAATACAACCAAAATTGTAAAGGCTGAGCGCCATGCCGCGGGAGTCCACAAAACTGACACCCGTCGCGTCGACGACGACGCGACTGGTTTTCAAGGAAGCAAGGATTTTATTTTTTAGAATCATATTGGCAATTGGCGAACACCACCGGAACAACCAGTAAAGAATGGCAAGCGGAAAAGCAAAAAAGATCATCTGCTCTGGTGTATTGGAGACGATTTTGACGTAGTCATAGGTGTTTTGCTTGATATCTTCCCCTGGATAAACGGTCAAAAGATCAAAGGTTGCGTCAGGGCAATCGCGCTTGACGTTGTTGACAATGCTCTCGAGCATCGAGGCCGCGCCTTTGTTGCCAGAAAATGTCGTACTTAAAATTGCAACTTTATGATCGACTATTTTTTTCTTCATTGGTCAGCGCTCCTCACTTTTGAAATTCCACGCTCGGCATCGTCTGCGCAAAAGTACTGTCCGTGAAAAACACCATACCAAGAAGTTCAATTGGCGTCCTAAGCGACGTGTTGCTCAAAATGACTGTGTTTTCGCCTTTTGGACAGAGGAAATACGCAAATCCATTGGTCTCTTTCAAATCAGACGGCTTCAATGTCTGTCCGTTGCGCGCCACCCCAAGGGTAAAACTGTCCTTTTTGAGTGCTTTGATCTTCAACCCAATATAGGTGTCTTCTTTGAAATTAAATTTCAAATTGAAATTCTTGTCGAATTTTGCAGATTCCGCGTCGATTTTCGAGGACAACTTGCTCACTGAAAAACTGAAGTTCCCCAATTCAAGGTTGCTGAAATCCATCACCAACAACGGCTTTTCAAAATACGCTTTGGTCGTGGTATAATAGGCGCCTGGTTTCCCCTTTTCGACACCGTCGAATCGATTAAACCGATAAATCAGATACTTATGATTATCATACACATAGGCATTTACATACACAAAGTCAGAAAGCACCTTTTCGCCCTCGGCAAGGACCACATAGCCCTTCAAGCCGCCCAGATCGTATTCCAGATAGTCTCCAGCAAATTCAGCTTTCGGCGCCGAATATTCTGAGTCCAATAAATAATATTTCATATCTTCGGTCAACCGTAACGCATCGGCGTTCGCAGCCAATCGCGCCTGTTTTGAAAACACAACCGAGGTCACGAGGGTGCGATCCTTTTCCGTTCGGAACACGCGGGTCAAGTTGTATGCGTGCTGCGCGTTGATGACCGAATAATCGACGGACTTGAACAACGCCGGGTAAGAGGCAACGTTTGCCGCTATGACCCCGACACATAATAGCAGTGATACGAATTTCTTCTTCCCGAAGACCATCAAGACGCTTGCGAGGATGTTCACCGTGAGGGCAATCGAAAGGTACACGACGACATTTGCTTTGATGAGCGATAAGTCAATCGGCGCGGCCTTCACGAGGATTGTGGTGGAAACCGTTGGCATCCCGCCATAGAACAGTACACTGATGCCGTAGGCAAGCAGGCCAATATAAATCGCATTCGTGAGAAACACAAAGAGGAATTTCTTCCACGTGGTATTCAAAAATTTCTTGATCTTTTCCTTGCTCACAAGCTCGATCGTCACGACGGCGACCAGAATAAACAGGGCCGCAAAGTAGATGACATAGCGCCCCATGACTTTTTGCTTCTCAATCATGTTGTAGTAGGCTTTCCAGGAATGCCGCACGATGGCCACCGTAAAGGCCCCCATCAGGAGGGCGACCAGAAGAATCAGACGATTATAGATGGAAAACAACTGTCCCTTGACCTTGTCTAAGCGGAACCCGACAAAAAACAACAGCACGAAAACGGGCACGATGAGCACCACGAAATACAGCCCGTAGATGGCAATCCAGGTGAATAGATTGGCAAGCGTCAACTGTGCGGGGTTCGACTGACTCGCGATTTCCGAGCCCATGATTTTCTTGATGCCCTCTCCCGCCAATAACTTTGGCACGAACCACGGCGCATATGCGAGGACAAACATCGTACCAATCAGCACGACGCGTCCGATTTTTTTTACGGTAAATTTAAAAACTTCTTTGATTGTGGTCACGTTCTTGAGCCACCACATAATCATAAGAACAGGAATGATCACTAGCGAGATATAGCGGGTCATCATCATGGCGCCGAATAAGACGCCAAGCCCGATGTCCCAGGCGAGGTTGTTTTCTTTCTTGCGTAGCACGAAGTAGCAGGCCAGCATCAGGAGTGGAAAGTAAAGATTTTCACTCATGGAGGAGCTTGCACTGATAAAACAAAACGGGATAAACGAACAGGCGATGGCAATCAATACGCTCTTTTGTTTGTCTAGATAGATGCGTGCAATGGCAAAAAGCGGGAAAATAATGGCCGACGTCAGGACGAAATTCAAGATTTTCGCAGCTTCAAAAAAGTGACTCTTAAAGAAGAAGGTCAGCGACAATAGTAGTGGATAGAGCATTGGAAAATGCGTTCCGGGGTACCCGAAATGGCTGAAAAGGTCCTTCCCCATGTTCGTGTAGGCCCATTCGTCCCATGGCACAATCGGACTGTTTGGTCCAAAAAATAGAACCGTCTTGATGGCGACCATCACGACAAAAATCAAACCAACCCATTTGAACTCGTGAAATGCCTTTGCCACCTTATTTGTCATTGAGTTTGCTCCTCGTATCGTAATCCAAATGCTTTACGCGATATTGGATGTCCTCAAGAATTTTCCGGTTGCCGGCGATCAAGTCGGACAACAGACCGATAAAACAAGATTGTGTCCCGATAATAAAGACGATGGCCGCCAGAATCAACGACTGTACGTGCCCTTCGCCTTGCCCCATGAACTGATAAATCAAATAGCGAATGCCAATCAAAAGACCGATGCCAATGAAAAACAGTCCAATGCTCAAAAACGATTTCATCGGCTTGTACAGCATAAAAATCCTGCCAATCGTACCAATCGAACGCCGAATATAGGAAAACATGCTTTTAAATAAGCGCGACTCGCGCAACATCGGGTTGGTCCGAATCGGCACGGAAAGGACCGCCATGTTGTTGAGGCCAGCCTGAATGATCGTCTCCAGTGTATACGTGTACGCCGAAACGACGTTTAAGCGCATCGCTGCATCTCTGCTATAGGCGCGAAATCCGCTTGGCGCATCTGGCACGTCGGATCTGGATGCCACGCGCACCGCCCAACTTCCAACGCGTTGTAACTTTTTCTTCAATAAAGAGAAATGCTCAATATCCGCGATTGGTCGTTCTCCTATGACAATGTCCACCTTTTTATCTACGATGGGCGCGACCAACTTAGCAATGTCTTCCCCGCAGTATTGGTTGTCTGCATCGGTGTTGACGATGATGTCCGCGCCAAGGCGCAAACACGCATCAATCCCAGCTTTGAACGCAGAAGCGAGCCCCCGGTTATTGCGGAAGCTCACGACATGATGCACGCCAATCTCACGTGCAACCTCGACGGTGCGGTCTGTGCTCCCATCATCAATAATCAAATATTCAATGATATCTACGCCTGGGATCGAACGGGGCAAATCTGCCACGGTGACCGGCAACGAATTTTCTTCATTTAAACATGGAATCTGAATGATTAGTTTCATATTTCATATCCTTTCTCTGACGAAATTATATGCCTCAAATATACCTTATCAGAACGGTTTTTGCAAGGCGTTTCGGATGCAATCGCAAGTTACACTGGCATCACTAATTTTTTTGTTTCCCTAGCAATGGCGAGTTCTTCGTTGGTCGGTACGACCATAACCATCGTCTTAGAATTCGGCTTTGTGATGATGCCTGCGACGCCACGTGCCTTGTCGTTTGCCTCATCATCGATCTCAATTCCTAGGAACTCGAGGTTTTTGAGGGCGCCATTACGAACGACCACGTTGTTTTCGCCCACGCCGCCAGCGAACACGACAACATCAACGCCATTCATAGCCGCTGCATACTCCCCGATGGTCTTTTTAATTTGATAGCAAAACACATTGATGGCAAGTTGCGCTCGTTGGTTACCTTCCTCGATTGCGTCATCTAAATCTCTGAAGTCGCTGCTCACGCCAGATATGCCGAGCATTCCCGACTTTTTATTGAGCATCGCGTTGACTTCGGAAACCGTTAATTTTTCATTTTCCATGAGGAATGTAACAATGGCCGGATCAATCGTTCCGCTGCGCGTGCCCATCGCCAGTCCCTGCAATGGGGTGAAGCCCATCGACGTATCAACAGAACGACCGCCATTGACCGCCGTAATGCTGGAACCGTTGCCCAGATGGCAGGTGATGATTTTTAACGATTCGATTGGCTTGCCAAGCATTTCTGCCGCTTGTTGCGCGATGAACTTGTGCGAAGTGCCATGGAAGCCGTATTTTCTGATTCTGTGTTTTTCATATTGCTCGTATGGAAGCGCGTAAATGTAAGCCTCCTGCGGCAGCGTCTGGTGGAACGACGTATCAAACACAGCGACCATTGGGATCCCTGGCATCACTGCCTCACAGGCCTCAATGCCGACGATGTTTGGCGGATTATGGAGTGGCGCAATGTCGATACAATCCTTGATTGCATCCATAACTTCTTCATTGATGATCACTGCGTCGCTAAATTTCTCCCCGCCATGAACCACACGATGCCCCACTGCGATAATTTCATCGCAACTCTCAATGACACCATGCGCCTCACTCACCAACATATCGATGACATGCTTGATGGCGACCGTATGATCCTTCATGTAATGGTCCTTGATGACCGTCTCGCCGTTCGCTTTGGAGTGCTTGATAAATGACCCGTCCAATCCAATGCGATCCACAAGTCCCTTTGCCAAAAGCGCCTCATCTCTCATATTGATTAATTGATATTTCATGGAAGAACTGCCTGCATTGATTACTAAAATTTTCATAGTTGGTCTCCTTTATTCTGCGTGGTGCGCTTGTACGGCCGTGATGGCGATGACGCCAACGATGTCGTCTGCCGAACACCCTCTTGATAAGTCGTTGACTGGCTTTGGAAAGCCCTGCGTAATAGGACCGTACGCTTCCGCGTTTGCGAGTCGCTGTGTCAATTTATAGGCGATATTGCCGCTATTTAAATCAGGGAACACTAGAACGTTGGCGACGCCGGCGACTGGACTGCCTGGTGCCTTCGACTTCCCAACGGTCGCCACAATGGCTGCGTCCACTTGCAACTCCCCATCTAATACGAGGTGCGGCGCTTTTTCCTTCGCCAATCTCGTCGCCTCGACCACCTTCTCGGTCAACTCGCTCTTCGCGCTGCCGTACGTCGAGTAGGAAAGCATCGCGACCTTCGGCTCCACTTCCACAAGGGACTGAAACGATTTCGCCGATGCGATGGCAATCTCGGCAAGCTCATCAGCATTCGGATTTTCGACAAGCCCGCTGTCCGCATACACAAACACGCCGTCAGCGCCATATTTGCAATTCGGCACGCACATCACAAAAAACGCAGACACAATCTTTGTGCCTGGCGCAGTTTTCAATATTTGAAGCGCAGGTCTCAATGTCTCCCCAGTGGAATGACAAGCACCCGACACCATGCCGTCTGCCTCGCCGTTTTTGACCATCATCACTGCATAATACATCGGATCAAGCAGCAGTTCTCTCGCCATTTCCGGCGTCATTCCTTTGGCTTTGCGCAGTTCGGTAAACTGCGCCACGTAGGCTTCGAATTGCGCCGACGCGGACGGATTCACAATGGTTGCGCCCGTCAAATTCAGGCCTGCGCCAAGTGTCGCGATGGCAAGTGGATCACCCACGAGCACAATCTCTGCAATCCCCTTTTCTAAGACGGATGCGGTGGCTTGCAAAGTCCTGATGTCGTTTGCCTCTGGCAACACAATGGTCTTCTTATGCAGCTTTGCTTTCGCAATTGTTTTTTCTAAAAAACTCATGATAAGTACCCCTTCCAAACAAATAGAATGCGGCCAATCACATCGTGATGACCGCAAATAATTATACCTCATTTGTTTATTGTATACAACCTTTTCCGCGCGAAATTCATGTGGGCGCAAAGGTAAAGGCATGCCGCTGGCGTGGGCGGCGCGGGCGAGATTTAACAAAATTCATGCCTCATATGAATTCCTTGTATAAAACCTGTCCATAACCAATGCCCCACTCGACCAAATTATGAGATTTTAACAAAAAATCGTATCAATATAAAATCCTTGTATAAAAACCAGGCCTTTTTGGCGATTTTTTATACAAGAATTTTCATTATGGGCGTTTATTTGTTAAAATGAGACTAAACTTATCGAGAAACGATAAATTGAATCGCGGTTTTATACAAGGATTTTAAAAACCATTGATATTTTGTTAAAACTCCGCTGATATAAGTGCTCAAGTGCGGAAAGGTAAAGGCATGCCCCTGGCTCCACCCGCACGCACTTAACCTTTTTCTGAAATTCATGAAGAAAACTTATAAAATCCAGCTAAAAATGAGCTGGATTTTACCTAAATCAAGACTCTTTAACCTTTTTGCATAACTATAATGATAAACTTATAAGAAAACCACGTTTTCTTATAAGTTTCATTTGATTATTTTTGAAAAGGGTTAAAATAGAAAGAAAACGACCCCGAAAGAGGTCGTTTTCATATGAA
>JBAXOJ010000043.1:0-15556 GCA_037133315.1 Clostridia bacterium | reverse complement strand
TCATTACTAAGGGTGAAAAGCTTGCTTTTTTGGTCCAGACATATTGATTGCAACTTACAACCTTAACAGAAATAGTAGCCTCTCCAGGTGCCTTGGCTGTAACCTTTCCTGTCGAAGAAACCGTGGCAAGCTTAGTGTTACCTGAAGCCCATACCAAAGTTTTGTCTGCAACATTTGAAGGCAGTACTGTTGTCGTAAGCAGCTTCCGCAGGCTCCTCAATATTCTTTACCATTTAGTTAATATTTACTGATAGTACCCATTTTCAGGCCATCCATCATTTGGATACCAACTACTGTCCTTCCCAAGATTGAAAAACACTATTTCTGAGTCCGTGCCGTCAACAATTCCGTCACGATTAAAATCGTTATCAATTATGTATCCAAGCTCGCCATATGCTAACCCAATCGTGCTAAACACAGTTTCTGTATCTGACCCGTCAATTATGCCGTCTGGGAATACATCCCCACTAATCAGTGACTTATCTCCAAGTGGTACGTTTCCTCCATCAACAGTAAGCAATATATCTCTAATCATATATCCATCACTTTTTACTGTTAATACATAAGTTCCATTTGGAACCAAAGCAAATGAAGCCGTCTTGGTAACGGAGTCAACAGTTGTTGTAGCTAGATCGTCAGGTGATAAATATGATGCTCTGTAAGAAACATTTGTAACACCGTGAATATTCATGTAGGCATCGTATACCGTGTCGCCTGTGTTCAATAAGTCTGCAGCTGATAAGCATCCAAGTGAAACAATATAACCAGTTGGCGTTGGCGTAAGTGTCGGCTCTGGAGTCGGTGTTGGTGTTGGTGTTGGTAAAGCATCTTCTAAAGAATACGGTGAACTTTCAAGACCATTTCCAGATTTAAAGATTACAGATTGAAGCTCTAAATAGAAAGCTGGTCGCACTCCAATAACGACGCTGCCCGCATAGTCGTAGTCGATATTGCCATCGGAAAGGACAAAGCATAAAAAGCTGCCGCCACTGTAGTCCGCGTAAGGAGACCGTAGCCAATAATACCAATAATCGAATGTGTTTAGTCCGCTGTATTTATATTCGGAATTATCAACAGCTTTTTGTGTTGGTTTGCCTAAGTAATAGTTTGTGCCAAGAGCACTGCTGTTTTGATATACCATGTTTACTTGCTTTACATCAAGTAAAAACATTTTATCTGCTACATTTTGGTAATATGCTGTGTCGTAGTTTTGAACTACCGTTGAAATGTTATAATCAAATGAATACGGTTCATTCCCTCCAACGCTTAGCTTAGTTGCATCCATTGAATTCAATAAAGACTTTTGATTTACTGATTTCATTGCACTTCTATCGCCTGCTGAGAAGTTGCCGTCTGCCAAAAATCCTTTTTCACCGGCGTAGTCATTACACCCATCGGATACTTTATCTTGTGTTGGCGGACAACCATCCAACCACACAACATTACCTGCTGTAGCCGTTGAATTTAGCCAACTTCGCATGTTTGAGGTTTCCCAAAGATCAGAGCCATATGAAGTACGGGAACTGTCTGAATCAGCTTGTGTGGTGCCGTCAAGGTATTTGTGCGTGCCGCTTGCGTCGTAAGGTTTTATAGTTAAAATTCTATCCGCTAGCATCAGCGGACCGTTTGCATCAATGTCCACGCAACGCCAGAGAATTGGACCATCGTAATACTTGCCCATCTGG
Source organism: Clostridia bacterium (assembly GCA_037133315.1). Lineage (GTDB taxonomy): Bacteria > Bacillota > Clostridia > JBAXOJ01 > JBAXOJ01 > JBAXOJ01. The sequence goes on along the minus strand of JBAXOJ010000043.1, from coordinate 13,871 downwards.
ATGTAGTCGCCAACGTTAATGGTGGCGGTTGCCTTAACCGTCGTTGCTTGTGTTACTGGGACCATTGTAATAATCATCGCTAGTGTTAGGATAATACTTTTGAGTCTTCTCTTCATTGAAATCCCTCCAATATATTATTTTTTATGTTTTTTCTTTTGTCGCCCACATCATACACCACGCTACAAAAAATTTCAATATAATTACGAAAGTTCTAATATCACTGTAACACGCAGGAATGATGAACTAAGTCATTCCCGGCTTATCCAACTATGTAAAAAACGCAGTAGTCAAAATCAAATTGACCACTGCCTTTAAACTCAGAAGACTTTTGATTTTTCTACTTCACAAACACCTTACACTTCGCGCTCTTCTTCCCATCAACCGTGACTACCGTTATATAAGCTATCCCCTTCTTGATGCCCTTTTCCTTTCCTGTTGAACTGACTGTCGCAATTTTAACATTACTCGACATCCAAGTATCTTTCTTATTGCTGGCGTTGGAAGGGTTGATGGTTGGAACTAGTTTGGATGTTTTGCCTTTGAGTATTGAGATGCTAGTTTTGTTGAGTTTTACAGAAGCGACTGGTTGAGTGACTGTTACTTTGCAAGTTGCTTTTTTTAGCACCGCTAACTGTTGTAACAGTAATTGTTGCGGTCCTGGTCCTTTTGCCGTTACCTTTCACAGTTGAAAAGGTGAACACCCTGCACACCACTCACCATAAATTACCGTTTTGTTGTTCTATTTCCCCGCTTTTTTCTTCCCTTCAATCACAACTTGGACAGAAAAGATGCAGTTAAAAGAAAGGTGGTTTTAAAGATTAGACCAGATATCTCAAAGCTCAAAGACCGAAAGTGCCTTTCGGAGCACCCTTTTGGAACGGTAAAGTGGTATGACGGCGCGCATTACTTGTTATGCAAAGGAAAAGAGAAGGTTACAGCAGAAATCGGGTTGAGCTTTCTGGCGTATAACTTAAAAAGAGCAATCAATATGGTAGGAATTAAGAAGTTAATTGAGGCAATGTAATAGGGGGATTAATACACCTTATTTTTTTTGTCAATTTCTAGGGCAAAAGAGTTCATTTTTTAACCCATAAATCACCGAAAACCCGCTATTTAAGCGGGTTTTCGGACAAATTGTGGCGGAGACGGTGAGATTCGAACTCACGTGCCCGTTAGGACAAACGCATTTCGAGTGCGCCCCGTTATGACCACTTCGATACGTCTCCAAAGTTTAAGCGCATAGGAATTATAGCATTGATTGCATGAAAAAAAAAGAGGTGCGTTTGCGAAAGCAAAATAAAGAAGACCACATAGAGGTTCTATGCGGTCTTTCTTTAAGAAACTTTAAGGTTTTGAATTAGTTGTAATAATCAACAGTTTCATTATAAATACTTACATCGACGCCGAGATTTGAAAACAGCATCTCTGAGTCAGAACCGTCGATAATGCCATCGAGACTCAAATCATAGACAGGGTCATATCCGCTGTCTCCATAAGAAGCCCCGATGCTACTGAATAAGGACTCTGAGTCAGAACCATCAATAATTCCATCTACGAATACATCGCCAGGAAGCAAGGACTTGTCACCTAGGTCAACGTCTGCGCCTGCAACACTCATGCCGATATCGCGAATTAAGTATCCATTCCTAGTAACCGAAATGACATAACTTCTATCTGCAAGGTTTGAGAATGTTTTGGACTTCGTATCCGCAGGAATTATTGCAGTATCCAAAATTTCAGACGAAAGATAGGTTGTTCTCACGGTAACCGTTGTTTGGCCTGCCGCATTCATATAGTCGTCATAAACAGTATCTCCTGTGTTCAAAAGGTCAGCGACCGAAAGGCATCCGAGTGTTACATTAAAACCAGATGGCGTAGGAGTTGGGGTTGGTGTCGGTACTGGCGTAGGTGCAGGACCCATTTCTTGTAGCGCCATATCATCAATGTAAACGTCTGCAGCGGTCCAAACTGCAATTCCAAACCAATTCAAAGCATCTAACATAGCAACATTTGGTCCAGTAGAAAATTCTTTGGTTATCTGTGTCCAGTCTCCAGTCGTGGCTCCTGTCTCTGCCTGGTAAGAGGTAGGCGTGGTACCTTCATTAAAGGATATCTTAAAGAATATATAACCACCACTGATGCCACCTTTTTTTACCCATGTAGACAGCTTATAGATTGTGTTTGGCTTTAAGATAGCCTGTCCTGCGCTAAAGAATTGTGTATATGTGCCAGCTGTAGTGAACCCGCTGTGACTACCTGTATGTTTTTCGGTATCGCTGATTGTTACTACTCCAACTTCCCAGTTAGGTGCGTTTTGACCGACTGTACCTGTCTCAAAACTAGCGTTTCTAGTCGCTAGCAAGTATGCGTCTGGCGTTGGCAAAGGAGTTGGAGTTGGTGTTGGTGTCGGTGTCGGTGTTGGTGTTGGCGTGGCAAATGGATCTGGTGTCACATTTGGATCTGGAGTAGGAGTAGGTGTCGGTGTTGGTGTAGGATCAGGTATTACCTCCGTGATTTGAATGTCATCCACCCATACATCGCCTGGATTTGCCCACATAGTTATAGCAATCCAGTTATATGGATCAATCATAGATACGCCTGAAGCGGTAGTAAATCTAACAGAAGTTCTGCCACCCCATGCGTTAGTATTCATAGGAGCTGTCAGACCTAAGTTTATATTTGAGGCTGATGAAGAGTCCTTGTATACTAAAGTTAACCCTAAATATACCCATCCTGTAACCTTAAACATAGCCGAAAACTCATATTCAGTATTGTCCTTCAATCTTGGGGAATTTAAAAATTTCCCAGCCCATCCCGATACTTTGCCGCTGGCCAGCCCCTCGCCTGGATTTACAGTATCTGCCACGCAGGAAGCACCCCAGTCGCCGGCTTCAAAATTACAGTTAGGAACTGCCCCTGTCAATAAATTTGGCCCATACGTCACCGCCGCCACTTGCACAAATCCTAAAGTGGAAACGATCGTTGCAACCATGGTTACTAACACTATATAACATAGCGTCTTGAATGTCTTTTTCCCAGTTGTTCTTTTCATAAAAAATCCCTCCTTCATTTTAACCTTCGATTTGTTCTATTAGAAATAATAATAGATAGAATGAAAAAAGCTGGACAGAAATTATGCGATGAATTTTTGAGTCGTTATTATAATAACATCTGTTCAAAATGAAAACAATACCTTTTTTGAAAAACTATTTGAATTTACAATAAAAATTAATGCTGTCTTTCTTCACGTCACATAAAAACCCTTGAAACGCAGTGGTTTCAAGGGTTTTTTGGTGTGCCCGATTGGATTCGAACCAACGGCCTACAGTTTAGGAAACTGACGCTCTATCCTACTGAGCTACGGGCACATGTCGCTTTGCTATTTTACATGACAGGACATATCGTGTCAATTTGATTTCGAGGTTGATTGATTCTCAGAATTTTTACTAATAAAAATTAGCAAATGCAAAAGCGTATAAAATATATCCACATTATGGAAATTAGAGAAATATTTTACGAATTTTTATACACTTTCTGGTTTCAAAATAAAAAATTGTAAAAATCCGGCCATTTCAAGAGGAAATCGCGGCATTATATGCTGAAATGGGGTGGATTTTATACACTTTTGGGATTTAAAAATTTTATTTGTAAAAACGCAGTAGTCAGCAGGACGCAAGCGCCACTTTCGCAGGTGCGAGACAAATTTTCTGGTCGCCGACGCAGGCTATCTGGATAGTCAGCAAAATTCGACAAATCTATTGCATTTTCCTACATAAAGGTATATAAATAATATTATCAGAAGGAAAGTTATTTCCGTGAGTAAGTTTGCGGATTATTTCTGTTATTGTAATAAGAACTTGGAGGTGTTTGTTGTGAAAAAGTTAATCGCGATTGCTATTGCTTTGTTTATGTTGTCAAGCGTTGTCGCTTATCCAATGGCAGCGACTACGACTGCAAAAGCTAAAACAACGGTAGTAAAAAAAGTTGTGAAAAAGAAAGTGATAAAAAAGAAGATTGTGAAGAAGAAAGTGGTAAAGAAAAAAGCGGTTGTAAAGCCGACCGTAAAGCCGACCCCGAAGCCGACCCCAAAGCCAACCCCAAAGCCGACGTTGAAACCAATCCTTCCACCAAAACCGCTACCAACACCGTTGCCAACAGCACTGCCAACCCCAATTCCGAGTTTTGTTCCGCCAACCATTCCTCCATATGAAGTTGTGATTCCACTGGTTGCGATGCCCACAGAAAACGTGTTACAGATTGGGCAAATTGGTACAGTTACTTTGGCATCTGGGCTAAATACTACTTGGCGTTTACAACCAGGTGATCCATCCATTCTTGCACTGAATTCTTCCATCTCTGTTTTCAATGAAGAGACGAAGATGTTTGATACAACCTGGTATTTCAAGGCGATGGCAGACGGGTTCGCAAAAGTTGTGTTCGTTAACGATGGTCCGTTTATGGCAGCAACGAGCCCCATGGATCGTATCCTCGTGTTCTATGTTCGCGTAGGCGACCCGATTGTTGTAACTCCATCACCAAAACCAACGGAACCGCCTAGACCATCGGAACCTCCAAAACCTTCGATGACGCCGCTTCCTACACCGATAGGTGGAATTAAAGTATTAAATCCAGCGATTGATAACATTCTGCGTGTGGGGCAACTTGGTGTCGTTAAGATGATTCCAGTTGCGACAGACCCTGTTGTAAATGCAGACGGTTCGGTTACGACCGAATTCGCGCCGATTCCAGGCGGGAACTACACCATTTGGAACTATGCCATTGCAGACCCAACTATTATTGATATCGCGCCAGATGCGCCAATTGCGATGACATATCCGCAGACAGTATGGTTTTTCAAAGCATTAAGCGTAGGCTCTACCACGATTACGTTTACGAGCACACCGATTAATTCACTTTCCATGATGCCGAGTCAGGTAGTAGTATTTAAGATCACGGTAGTCGACGGACCAATCATTGAACCGACTCCATGGCCAACATTACCGCCAAAGCCAACACCACCGCTGCCGACGCCATCCATCCGACCGACTGAGCCGCCAAGGCCTTCCTTGACACCACCACCGTTTGGCGATGTAGTATTTAATAATTTAGTGATGAACTATCTGAAAGTTGGTCAAGTCGGCATGGTAAACATTTACACTGCGTCTGCCATGATAAATACTCCATCAATCATTCCGATGCCACCGTATAATGGTTTTATGTGGACGTATGAAATTGGCGACCCCAATGTCATCGGCGTAGCGGATCGTGCAATCCCTGCAATTTACCCACAGACAGTATGGTTTTTCAAAGGAGTAGGCAAAGGCGTTACCACGATTACGTTTACTGGCAATCCGATCGATCCAGCAATGAAAATGCCAAGCCAAATCATTGTTTACAATGTGACCGTGGGCGAAGGGTCAATTGTTACCCCGTCTCCGACACCGGTGCCGACGCCAACTGGCGATCCAACACCAGACCCAAATCTCAAACCACGCTAAAGTTGACGACACAATATCATTTTGAGCCTCACTTGCAAAAGTGGGGCTTTTTATCGGGAGGGTTCCTATGCAAAGTGCAGAAAAGGCAAATGAATTTTATATGAAGGAAGCCTTGAAAGAAGCGAAAAAAGCCGCCAAAAAGTTGGAAAGTCCAATTGGTGCGGTGCTTGTATACAAAGGCGAAATCATTGCGCGCGCGCACAACAACAGAGAGACTACGCAGTCTGCGCTTGGTCATGCTGAACTCGAAGTGATTCGAAAGGGTTGTAAAAAACTCGCGTCCTGGCGTCTGTGTGACTGCACCCTATACGTCACGTTGGAACCGTGCGCAATGTGTGCTGGTGCGATCATTCAATCCCGCATCGATTGTCTTTATTTCGGGGCCAAAGACCCTAAGGCGGGCGCGGCTGGCTCGGTCGTCGATTTGTTTTCTGTCGAAACATTTAACCATACGGTAGAAGTTCACGCGGGGCTCCTGGAAAGTCCATGTTCGCAAATCCTGAGCGATTTTTTTAGTACCTTACGAAAAAGTAAAAAGCAAGAGGACGCTTAGGCTTGTGTGATTTTGTCACAGTCTTTCGTGTTGTATTCTGCCAAAATGGACTTGAAAATAATAATTTTGGAGGATGACGATGTTTCATTTAAAAGATTTGTTTGGCGGAGGTCCAAGTTGTAAAAGTATCGCGCCGAAAGAAGCGAAAGCCTTGCTTGATGCGTCAAAGTCAGCAGATGCAGCAGCGCCTAAGGTTGTGTTGGTGGATGTGCGTTCCGCGCAGGAATACGCGCAGGCGCACATTCCAGGCAGCGTGCTGTTGCCGCTGGATCAGGTTGGCGTCAAGGCAGCGCAAGTGTTGCAGGATAAGGCCGCGGCCATCATCGTGTACTGTCTGAGCGGGGGGCGCAGTTCTGCAGCGTGTGGATTGCTTTTGAAAATGGGCTATACAAATGTGATGAATTTAGGCGGCATCGGCAGATGGCCGTACGGCACCGAGGCAGGTAGTGCAAAGTAGGCTATGCAGGCCGTTATTTCACGATGGTGACAGAGTCCCACGGGGTGTTGCGAACGAGGGCCCCCGTGCTCGCGTTGACGAGATAGGTATTGAGGATTAAAGACGAGGAGCTGACGTTTACGCAAGTAAACGTTTGCTTTTTTGGTTGATCCAGCTTTCCCGTAAACAAACTAAAATAATTCGCAACCCCTGATGCCTTCACGGTTGCGGCGGAGTTCATATCGGCCTTGGAACGCGGTGTGTAGAACTTGATACCGGCGGCGTTGTTCAGGAAATATAGCGTACCGTTGGTGACATCAAAGCGACCGCCCTTTTTTCCGTTTGCGTTTGCGTGTATTTTCGCATCAGAGGCGACACCCGAAACAGCCCCCTTCACGAGCTTCCCAGCCTTCACCGGACCAATCACTTCATATACATGGGAGTGGCCCTGGAGCGCCAAATCAATGTGGAGTTTGTCGAAAAGCGGAGCAAATTTTTTCCGAATGAGTTTGGAGACAGAATCGGTTTGGTAACCAGCGCTACCCGTATAAAGACCGCGATGAAATGCGGCGATTTTCCATTTCTTTGTGGACGCGTTCGCGACTTTTGTCATCCATGTGGCCATCCGGTCCATCTCAGCAGAGTTGGTAAAAAGTTCGGTGTTGAGTATCATAAAGAGGGCATCGCCATACTCGAATGCGTAGACGGTGCCTGGCTTTGCGCTTGTCATGCCGGTCGGCAACGCAGCGGTGTTAAAATGGTTCGAGAAGTTGAAATTGGCGTTGTTGTCGTGGTTGCCCAGCACAGGAACCAACGGCATCGTGCCCCAGACACTTTTCATGGTGCCGAAGAATTGCTCCATTTCCCACTCGAGCCCAGAACGGCTATCCACGAGGTCGCCCGTGATGAGCGTAAATTTGGCATTTGGGACGCGTTTTGCGGCGTTGAGCAGGGTGTTTGCAGAAACTTTGAAGGACGCAGTACTAGAGGCCTGCGGATCCGTGACATAAATAAAGCGAAACGTCTTAGGGTCAGACGACGCTGTCGTAAAAGTGCAAATGTCGCTCCAGCCGTCTGTCGTGTTTCCGGCACGGTAAGAATAGGCGGTGTCTGCTGTGAGCCCCGTCGCAAGCGCCTTGTGGCTTTCAAAGGACTTTTTCACTTTTGTGGAGGTATAATTCGCATCTTTGATGGTTTTTTTCGTTGCCGAAAACACAAGCAACCCCACACCTTGGAAGTCGGCTGCATTTTTGCCGACACCAACCAAAAGCTGGAGCTGCGACGTTTTGGCGCCCGGATATGTAAACCACGCAACGCCCATTTGCGTCTCTGGATTGCCGTTCACGGTGACGATCAAGTCGAACGGTTTGTTTGTGACAGCAGAAAGCGCGGTCGGGCCTTGGAATGCCAGCATATTTAGGATTAGAATGCATGCGATTAAAATTCTTGTCGTCTTCACTTCGGTCAACTCCTTGCGAATGTAAGACTAATTATAACACACAGAAAGTCGGTTGACATTGTTCCGATATCGGTATAATATGTATCTGGGGGGGTGAAAAGAAATGAATTTCAACAGCGTGAGTGAGGTAAGCAAAAAATGGCACATCAGTGATCGGAGAATTAGAGCGCTTTGCAGTTCAGGGCGAATTGAAGGTGCGTTAAAAAACGGGCGGAATTGGCTTGTGCCCGCTGACGCAGTGAAACCCGCCGATGCAAGAGAAGGAAAGAGGAAAAATTATTTAGGCCTGGAGTACGATTTTCGATTGATTGATTCGCTGAAAAAATCAATTGATGCGCACAGACCGTTATCGAAAAACCTTGCCAGTTCCTTAAATGAAAAATTAATTGTTGAATGGACATATAACAGTAATGCGATTGAAGGAAACACGTTGACGATGTCCGAAACAAAGGTCGTATTGGAAGGAATCACGATCGGCGGTAAAAGCATGGTGGAGCATTTAGAGACGATCAATCACTGCGACGCGATACTTTTTCTAGAAGCGCTTGTTTCTGAAAAGGAAAATATGACGGAATGGAATATCAAAAGCATTCACGCTTTAATTCTGAAGGGAATCGACAATCTGAATGCAGGGAAATACAGGACGGAGAACGTCGTCATTAGTGGTGCAAAACACATCCCACCAAAACACTTTGAAGTGAGTTATTTCATGCAGAAACTCGTGGCCGAATATCAAGGTGACTGGACAAGGTATCATCCAGTTGTGCGCGCTGCATTATTGCATAGCGAGTTCGTCAAGATTCATCCGTTTATTGATGGCAACGGGCGTACTGCACGGCTTTTATTGAATTTTGAATTAATGAAAAATGGGTACACGCCGATTATCATTAAAAATGAACAACGAGCCAATTATTACGATGCCCTCGATTTGGCGCATACGACAATGAATTATGGCCCATTTATTAAGTTGGTAGCGGAGTTGGTGGTTGAGTCGGAACAATTGTGGCTGTCAGTGATGGAGTGAACCTTTAACCATCACCTTTAACCATCACGTTATACCATCATTTTATACTTGCATTATTAACAATCAAAGCGTATAATAATATTTGGAGGTGAGTCTTATGTTAAAGACTTCGGATAGTGTAAAATATACGGCAGTTCTACCTGCAGAATTTGTTTGTGAATTAAAATCGCTGGCTTCAAAGAAAATCATTCCTTCTGTAAATTATGGGATTCGTTTAGCGATTGAAAATTATATTAAATTGAGCAAAGAGATGTTGTATGTGGAAAAAATGAAAGAATCCGTGCAGGACAAAGCTTTTATTAAGAGAACGCTTGAAGCACAGGATGCGTTTGCTCATATTGATGAGGAGGCGGATGGCGCATGGTAAATAAATGGGAGATTTATTTTTGTAATTTAAATCCTACGATTGGCAGCGAGCAAAAGGGCACAAGACCCGTTTTGGTTGTGTCAAATGATGTAGTCAATCATCTATTACCTGTCTCGACCGTGTTGCCTTTGTCAAGTGCAAAAAAGGGAGATAAAATTTATCCTACGGAAATATTACTTAGTACTGAAGATACTGGATTGACAAAAGATAGCATAGCAATGTGTCAGCAGATTCGGACCATTTCACACGAACGCTTTGTGAATCTTGCAGGATCTCTAACGGATGTCAATCTGCGTGAAGAAATCAACAACACGCTGAGACGTTATCTTGATCTATAGAAAAAATAGTTCTTACAAAAAAGAAGGAGTTACTGACATGAAGACACGCAACGAAATTTTAGCACAACACAAATGGCGGCTCGCCGACATTTACCCCTCAGTCGAGGCCTGGGAGGCGGACTTTGCAAAGGCGGAGGCGCTTTGCGTACAAATAGCGACAAGAAAGGGCACGGTCGCTGAAGAAACCATATTGGACATTCTGACGCAGCAGGAGGAACTTTTCCTTGTAACTGAGCAGCTGTATGTGTTTGCGCGCATGAGTCGCGATGAGGACAACGCGGTTTCGCTCTACCAAGGGCTTGCGAGTAGAGCCCAAGCTTTGATCTCGAATGTTGGCGCAGCGACGTCGTTTTTGGCACCGGAAATTCTGGCGCTCGACGAGGCGCAGGTGATGGGCTGGATTTTGGCGCGTGCACCAGTCTATAAGCATTATTTCGAGGAACTTTTCCGCCAGAAGGCGCACGTACTTTCAGACAAGGAAGAAGAGTTGCTGGCGCAGGCGATGGAGATGGAGGGCGGTGCGAAAAACATCTTTACGATGTTCAACAACGCGGATCTCAGATTTGGCGAAATCACGGACGCCGAAGGCAATTCCGTCGAACTGACCAAAGGGAATTATTCAAACTTCTTGGAAAGCCCAGATGTTTCCGTGAGGAAAGGCGCTTTTGAGGCGATGTATCGCGCATACGGTGGGTTCAAAAACACCATCGCGGCTGCCTTTGCGGCAAACATCAAGGGCGACATATTCTTTGCGCACGCCCGGAAATACGGGTCGTGCATCGAGAAGGCGCTGGACGCGGACTTTGTGCCCATCGCGGTGTATGACAAACTCATCGAGGCGGTGGATGCGCATTTGCCGGCGTTGGATCGGTATTTGAAACTGCGGAAAAAGGTGCTTGGGCTCGAGGAGTTGCACATGTATGATTTGTATACGCCGTTGATGCCGGAGAGCAACGAAAAGCTGACGTACGAGCAGGCGTACGAATCCGTCCTGGAAGGCCTTTCGGCGCTTGGGCCTGAGTACATTGAACTTTTGAAGACGGGGTATGGGGCCGGCTGGATTGATGTGTTTGAGACGCGCGGAAAGACGGGCGGGGCCTACTCTTGGGGCTGCTACTCCAGCCATCCGTATGTGCTTTTGAATTTTCAGGGCAAGTTGAACGATATGTTTACGATCGCGCACGAGATGGGGCATGCGCTGCACACCTATTTTAGCAACCGCACGCAACCGTACATTTATTCGGAATACAAAATTTTCGTGGCGGAAGTCGCGTCTACCGTCAACGAAATCTTATTAATGAAGCATTTGCTCGCGAAGACCACGGATCCGAATAGCAAAAATCCTAAAGCCGAAGACCAGAAGGCGGAGGCGTACCTGTTGAACCACTATCTTGAAGAGTTCCGAGGCACGGTGTTCCGTCAGACGATGTTTGCGGAGTTCGAGAAGTCGGTGCATGCGTTGGCGGAGGCCGGGGAGGCTTTGACGGCGGAAGGGCTTTCGGAGTTGTATTACGCGCTCAACCAACGCTTTTTCGGGCAGACGGTCGAAGTGGACCAGGCCGTCGAACTGGAATGGTCGCGCATCCCGCATTTCTACAACAGCTTTTATGTGTATAAATATGCAACGGGCTTTTCGGCCGCGGTGGCCATCGTGAAAATGATTTTGGAAGAGGGACAACCAGCGGTAGAGCGGTATTTAGCCTTTTTGTCGGGCGGCGGTTCGGATTACCCGCTCGAACTGCTCAAGAAAGTTGGCGTGGATTTGACGAGCACGAAGCCTGTGGATGATGCATTGGCGGAGTTTGGGGCCACGGTGGCGCGGCTGGAAGAGTTGCTGGGGTAAGGGGTTGTGGGGATTCTAACGATATTAATAAAGCCGAGGTCCATTTTGAACAAATTCTGGAAGCCATAAAAAAGAAGGATAAAGATTACTTGAAAGCGATGTTTTCTAAGTTGGCATTAGAAAAGGCTAAAGACATTGATGGTAGGATGGAATACTTGTTTAATTTTTTTCAGGGTAAAGTTATGGCTTGGGAGCAGGACGGGGGTCCAATAGTTGATGAAACGGATGAAGATGGGCATATAACCAAAGAATTTAAATCATTCTTTAGCGTCAATACTGATAAGCAAAAATATCTATTTTTTATTTTGGATTACACTGAAAATACTATTAATCCTGATAATGTTGGGTTATACGCCTTAAGAGTAATAAAAGCAGAGAACGAGGAAACGCAATTCGTCTCATGGCAAAAAATGAAGATAGCTGGAATTTATCGCCCTCCTGTAAAGGGGAATAATTAAAGGTTAATCAAAGTTCTTCTTTATAATTTACATAAATATCTTTACAAATAAAGAATATTGGGTTAAAATTAAAGAAAAGCAAACGAAATTTACAGAGGCGAAGTAAAGTGGTTGGATATGTAGAACTTTCAAAAATGAATACTTTTTCGATGAAAGTTGTCAATAAGCTTGTCGGGAATAAGAAAACGGCGTCTTCACTCATATCGAGGCTTTCAAAAAAAGGATTAATAAGAAAAATCAAAAACAACCTTTATACCTGCGTAAATGTTGCAGATGGTGGTGTTATCGCTTCAAGATATCATATATCCTGTGCAATAAATAATTCGGCATATTTATCTCATCACTCAGCTTTCGAATATGAAGGGATAACGAATCAAGTTTTCTATGAAATGTATGTATCTTCAAGCAAGAGGTTTTCTGATTTTCAGTTTGAAGGTATCACTTACAAATATATAGCATCAAAATTAAATGCGGGTATAGTTATACCGAAAAACACGGAAGGAATACGAGTCACATCAATTGAACGAACGGTTGTTGATAGTATAAAGGATTTTTCGAAAATAGGGGGCCTAGAGGAGCTTTTAAATTGCATATCGGCGATTCCTTATTTAGATGAAAAACAACTAAAGGTTTTTTTGGATTACTATAATATGCAGTTTCTATATCAAAAGACAGGCTATATTTTTGAGAGTTATAAAAATGTGTTGCAGATATCTGATGAATTTATCGATTACTGCAAAAGTAGAGTAGGCAAAAGTACTCGCTACTTAACAAAAGATAGCTCGCGGTATTGCACACAATGGAAACTAGTTGTTCCAGAAGAGTTATTTGGTATGAATGATCAAGGAGGTTCTCAACTTGTATAAGTATGATAAGAATTTTATAGGGAAAAGGGCCGCAGAGCTTGGATTTATCAGAGACACTTTGGAAAAAGTATATCGTCTGGCAGATGTATTAGAATATTTGAATACAAACCCTATGTTGAAGGATAATTTAGCATTAAAGGGCGGGACTGCGATTAATCTAACTATCTTTAATTTGCCAAGATTGTCGGTGGATATTGACCTCGATTATTTGGGTGCGGATAGTAGGGATGAAATGCTTAAAAACAGAGAAGTTATTAATTTGACCATTTCAAAGTTCATGTTATCGAATGGTTACTCACTAAGCCCTAAGACAAAAAGCCGCATAGTCTTGATTCATGGGTATACGAATATATTAACTCGGTTGGTAATAAAGATAACATTAAAATTGAAATCAACTATTCTATGAGAATGCATATTTTCCCCGCAAAGGATATGAGAATTATCACTGCTTCTTTTGCCAGTGAATACAAAGTGAAATGCCTTGATACTGTTGAGATATTTGGGAGCAAGATTAATGCTTTACTGACTAGGGCAGCGGCAAGGGACTTATACGATGTTTATAATATGATTCAGTCTGAACTATTTGATGATCAAGCATATAAACTTCTTAGAAAATGCGTTGTGTTCTATGCAGCAATTTCAGCAAAAGTAATTAACAAGAATCTTGATTCTATTGCTATTGAAAATATTACGAAATACAAAATAAGAACGGAATTAAACCCCGTAATCACGAAAAGAGATTTATTTGATTTAGGTAGTGCGAAAAAAATTGTAAAGGATTTTATCTCGAAGCTTATGTTGTTAACACCAAAGGAGCACGAGTTTTTAAGTAGGTTTGAAAATAAAGAATACTTGCCAGAGTTAATTTTTGATGATAAAGAAATTCTGGATCGAATTAAAAAGCACCCAATGGCATTATGGAAGATTCAAGAATAATCGGTTAATTTAAAATCACACTTTAAATTAACCGAAATAATAGTTTTGACCATTACAAGTTTACTTTTTTGGTTTGATGGCATATTATTGGCA
>JBAXOJ010000042.1:0-15643 GCA_037133315.1 Clostridia bacterium | reverse complement strand
AAATCAAGCGGCAAGTACGGCAGATTCGATGAAGCTGCAAAGTACATTGATCCGAGACATGAATAAGGGGAGGGTGAATTCACATGGCTTTATTTGAAAGTTATGAGCGCAGAATTGTGCCGATTGAAAAAGTATTAAAGGAATATGGAATTGCCAATCTTGAAGAGGCAAAAAAACTTTGTGACGATAAGGGCGTTGACGTGTATGAACTCGTGAAGTCAATTCAACCTATCGCTTTTGAAAACGCATGCTGGGCCTATATTTTGGGGGCCGCCATTGCAATTAAAAAGGGCCAAACGGCAGCGGCGGACATCGCCGAGACGTTGGGCGTTGGGTTGCAGGCGTTTTGCATACCAGGTTCTGTAGCCGATGATCGTAAGGTTGGCATCGGGCATGGTAATCTGGCGGCGCGACTGCTCAGAGAAGAGACGAAGTGCTTTGCGTTTTTGGCTGGCCATGAGTCGTTTGCGGCAGCAGAGGGTGCGATTGGGATTGCCAATTCGGCAAACAGAGTCAGAACCGAACCTTTGCGCGTCATCTTGAACGGGCTTGGCAAGGATGCGGCAATGATCATCTCCAGAATTAATGGCTTTACTTATGTGCAAACGCAGTTTAATTACGCGACGGGCGAAGTGAAGGTCGTCAAGGAAAAGGCATATTCGGACGGCATGAAGGCGAAAGTACGTTGCTATGGGTCGGATGATGTGCGCGAAGGCGTTGCGATTATGCATTTGGAGAAGGTTGATGTGTCCATTACGGGCAACTCGACGAATCCAACGCGTTTCCAACACCCAGTTGCAGGAACTTACAAGAAAGAGTGTTTGGAACAAGGCAAGAACTTTTTCTCGGTTGCCTCTGGTGGCGGCACGGGCAGAACGCTGCATCCAGACAACATGGGCGCAGGACCAGCTTCGTACGGCATGACGGATACGATGGGTCGCATGCACTCGGATGCACAGTTTGCTGGATCTTCATCGGTACCTGCACACGTAGAGATGATGGGCTTGATTGGCATGGGCAACAACCCGATGGTTGGCGCTTCGGTTGCAGTCGCTGTGGCATTACAGGAAGCGATGAAAAAGTAATAATAAATTGATGGTTGATTTTTTGAGAAACTATTGATATACTGTACTAGTCATTTTTTGGAGGTGCTTTTATGGGTGCATTAGGTTGGGTCGTTCAAATATTATATTGGATTGTATCACTTGCGATTGTTCTTATCGTATTGTTGCAATCAGGAAAATCGGCTGGTTTATCGGGCGCAATTGCCGGTGGAGCAGAGACGTTTTTCGGCAAGAACAAAGGAAGGACATTGGATGGTTTGTTGGGAAAATTGACTACGGTTGTAGCGGTTGCCTTTATCATTCTTTCCGTTGTGCTCTACTTGATTCAAGCTGGAAAAATCAACATGTAGGTTCGTCAAATTCAAATGAGATGCTGCGCGGATGTTCGTCCGTGCAGTGTTTTTTTTGTTTAAATAACTTTTTTCGAAATTAATCGTGATATTTATATATTTTCACGTCAATTTCAAGGTTAATTAGACTGGTTTTTGGCTCGAAATAACTTTTATTGAGAATTTCTGAAGATTTTGTATATCAAACTATCGATTTGATATACAAAAAAACGATAAAACCGAGAGAAAAGTTATTTTGACGATTAAAAGGAAAGATTTTGAGGGCAAAACACCCCATTTATATACAAAAAATCACGGGAAAGCTGGGAAAAGTTATTTAGCCACCAAAAATGGCTAGAAGCAAGAAGGAGAAGAATATGGGACAGATTGAGATAGAAAGAAAGAAGCGCGTGTTGGCGTTTATGAAAGAGAAAGTGTACCGGCCATTGTTGTTTGATGAGCTGGTCAGTGTGCTGGTTGTGCCAAAGGAGGACGAACCCGCGTTGCGTGAGATGCTCGAGGAGCTCATCACGAATGGGGAAATTCTTCGCACCAAAAATGGTCGGTTCTCGGTGCCCGAGGGGAAGTTGTTGCTGAAAGGCGTCATTCGCACCACGGGGCGGGGATTTGGATTTTTGATTCCAGAAGATAGTGATCTGGAGGATGTGTTTGTGCCGCCTGACAATATGGGCTCGGCCATGAACAACGACGAGGTGATTGTGCGCATCACCAAGCCTGGCAACGCCCAGAAAAAGGCCGAAGGCGAGATCGTAAAAGTCGTCAAACGCAGCAATGCAACTATCGTGGGGCGTTATGAAGAGGGAAAAAATTACGGGTTTGTCATCCCAGATGATGCAAAGCTGGATAAGGATATTTTTATCGCGAAGGCAGATCGTGGCGGCGCCAAGAACGGGCAAAAGGTGGTCGTCAACATCACGACTTGGCCAGACAGCCGTAGAAATGCGGAAGGCCGGGTGACCGAAATTCTAGGTTATCCCGATGAGCCGGGCGTGGATGTGATTGCGGTGGTGAAGTCGTTTGGGATTGCAACGGAGTTTCCAGAGGATGTGTTGCGACAGGCGGAAAAAATCAGACCGTTGGTTTCGGCAGAGGTCATCGCTTCGGAACTTGCACGCGGGCGCAGAGATTTAAGGGATAAAGTCTTAGTGACCATTGACGGGGCGGATGCGAAGGACTTGGATGACGCAGTTTCTGTCCAAAAGCTGGATGGTTCGGGCAACTATTTGCTGGGCGTGCACATCGCGGATGTTTCGTATTATGTGAAAGAAAACAGCCCCATTGACCATGAGGCGCTCAAGCGGGGCACGAGTGTTTATTTTGTGGACCGAGTGATTCCGATGTTGCCGGAGAAGCTGTCAAATGGCGTGTGCTCCTTGAATCCGAAGGTTGACCGGCTCGCGTTTTCGGTGACGATGACGATTGACAAGACCTCAGGGAAAATCATCGATCATGAGATTTTTGAGAGTATCATCAATACAAAAGAGCGCATGACCTATACCGATGTCCATAAAATTTTGGATGAGGCGGATGTTGCGCTGCGTAAACGTTATGCACCGCTGGTGGAGCGATTCGAAGAAATGCGCGATTTGCGCAACTTGTTGCTGGAACGCCGCACGCGACGCGGAGCGATTGAATTTGAATTTGCTGAGGCGCAGGTGCTCGTGGATCAAAACGGCGTGCCGACCGACATCGTCAAACGCGAAATGACCATTGCCAATAGCATCATCGAGGAATTTATGCTGGCAGCGAACGAGACGGTTGCGGAGCACTTTTTTTGGACGGGACTGCCGTTTCTGTACCGCATTCATGAAGATCCGAATGAGGATAAGGTGAAGATGTTTTCGCAATTCGCGTTTAATCTCGGCTATAAAATGAAGGGCAAGAATCCCAACGCGAGCAGTAGTGGGGCCAAAGAAAAGACGCATCCGCGGACCTTCCAGGAACTTTTGTTTCAGGCGAAGGGCTCGAAAGAAGAAAAAATCATCAGCACCATCATGTTGCGGTCTTTGCAAAAGGCGCGCTATAGCAGCGTCCACGACCGGCATTTCGGATTGGCAGCGGAGTATTATTCACACTTCACCTCGCCGATTCGGCGTTATCCGGACCTGCAGATTCATCGTTTGATGAAGGAATATCTTGCGGGCGCGATGAGCGAAACGCGGGAAGCCCACATTGCCAGGTTCCTGCCAGAGGTTGCGAAGCAGTGTTCGCTCAACGAGCGGATTGCGGAAGACGCAGAACGCACCGTAGAAGACAAAAAGAAAGTTGAGTTCATGAAAAAACACGTGGGCGAGGAGTTTGACGCCGTCATCTCGAGCGTCACGGGCTTTGGATTTTTTGTGGAGTTGGAAAACACCTGCGAAGGGCTCGTGCATGTCAGCACGTTGGACGATGACTATTACGTGTTTGAAGAAGAGAAATACCGCCTAATCGGCGAACGCACCCGCAAAATTTATGCCATCGGCGATACGGTGCGCGTGGTGTTGTCGCGCGCGGACACCTCGGTCGGGAAGCTGGACTTTGACGTGGTGGAACAAAAAAACGCCCCCACATAAATGAGGGGCGTCAAAATTCGAGGCTGGGATAGCCTGGTTGCTACTTAAGCTTTAAACGGCTCGAGTGCTTCCAAAAAATCCGGGCAGTCATCGGTGTGAATTTCAACTTTGATTGGCTTGCTTAAATCTAAGCTAAAAATTCCCATGATGGACTTTGCATCAACGACATAACGACCTGATGTCAAATCTACATCATAGCTGTATTTGCTTACGATGTTGACGAAATCCTTTACGTCATTGATTGACTTGAGTAAGATGTTTAATGTTTTCATCTTGTATCCTCCTTTTCATTCAACGTTCAAGTAAATATTACCTTTTTATTCTCGCCACGTCAAGGTTAAAATGCAATCAGTGAACATTTCTATTATAATTTTTGTTATAATTTATCAGAAGATGTATCGCAGTAGAGAAAAGGGGAGTAATCGTTTGAAGGAAAACTATACCGTCGCGTTTTATACACTGGGGTGCAAGGTGAACCAATATGAAACAGAGGCGATCAAAGAGCAATTTTTAAAGTGTGAGGATGGCAAGTTTGTGGTCGCAGTTGGCGCAACCGCAGCGGCGGATGTCTTTGTCATCAACACCTGCACGGTGACTAGTTTGAGCGACCGGAAATCGCGTCAGATGATTCGGCGCGCAATTAAGCGAAATCCAGAGGCTGTGGTCGTGGTGACCGGGTGTTATTCACAAACAGCGCCAGAGGAAGTGGCTCAAATTGAGGGCGTCGATCTGGTGGTCGGAACAAGTGACCGCACGCTGATTGTCGCGCAGACGCTAGGACTCTTGGCGCAACGAAAAAAATACGACGCGGTCATTCGTATTCGCGACATCTCGACGGAAGCGGTTTTTGAACCGTTGTCGATCGATGATTGTGAAGACCAGACACGCGCATTTATGAAAATTCAGGATGGATGCGAGAATTTTTGTGCCTATTGTAAAATACCATTTGCGCGGGGACCCGTGCGCTCACGTCCGCTTGAGGATGTTATATTGGAAGCAAAACGCCTCGTGCAGGCCGGGTTTCGCGAAATCGTGCTTACGGGCATTCACTTAGCATCGTACGGCAAAGACTTCAAAGGAAGCGCAGCCGACGGGGAGGCGTCAAATGGGGACTCGTCCGAAGGGACGTCGCTGGTTGACGTCCTCCAGGCCTTGGCCGCGCTTGAACTGGAGCCCGCAGGCATAGGTCTGGCGCGCATCCGCCTCGGCTCGGTCGAGCCGAGGACGCTCACCGCCGCATTCATCGGGGCGGTCGCGTCCCTGCCAGCGTGCTGCCCCCACTTCCACGTGTCCTTGCAAAGTGGGTGCGACCGCACGCTGGCGCGGATGAACCGCAAGTACTCGGCCCACGAGTACGCGGATGCGGTTGCGCGCTTGCGCGCCGAAGTCCCGGATGTCTCGCTGACCACGGACATCATCGTAGGATTTCCGGGCGAGACCGCCGATGACTTCGAAGAATCCTACCAATTTGTGAAAGACATTGGCTTTGCCAATGTCCACGTCTTTCCGTTTTCGCCGCGCAAAGGCACTGCTGCGGCGAAGATGACCGATCAAGTTGCGCCAGAAATCAAAGAAGCCCGCGCAGCGCGCATGCTTGCGTTGGCGACTGAATTGGCGCAACAATTTCACAAAAACATGCTTGGGCAGGACTGGGACGTTCTGGTCGAAGAGCAAAACCACGCAGGGCAATATGAGGGGCACGCGCCAAATTTCGCGCGCTTTGTGTTTGCGGGAGCAGGAGAAGACCTGACTGGAAAGATTGTGCGCGTTCACGCGGAAGCGGTAATCGGGGACAAAATCGCAGGAAAATACAAAGAAACATTGAAATAAAGCACGTTGTGTAATAAAATAGAGTTGTAGTTGGGATTGGAGGGTTGTTTATGTTTGAGAACAGAGACACAATGAAATTCGTCATTGGGGACAAAGTGGAGACGGAAGCGGGCAAATTGCTGGTGACGGTGTACGAGGCGTTGCTGGAAGGTGGCTACAATCCGGTCAACCAGATTGTCGGGTACTTGATGTCTGGCGATCCTACTTACATTACCAATCACAAAGGGGCAAGAAGTCTCGTGAAGCGGATCGAGCGCGACGAGTTGCTTGAGGAATTGATCAAAAACTATCTTCAGAAATGACGATGGCTGGAATAGACAAGGCGGCCAGCAGGTCGTCTTTTTCTTTTGGAAATGAGGTAAAACATGCAAAAAGTGATGATGGCAGGACTGGAAGTATCGCGGATGTGCTTCGGGACGTTGACGATGGGACCGCTACAAAAAGGAATGACGGTGGAGGAAGGCGCAGAGCTTTTGGTGTATGCGTTTTCGAAGGGTGTGAACTTTTTTGACACCGCAGAGTTGTACGGCACTTATCCTTACATGGCAGAGGCGATTCGTCGCATCCGCAGTGAAAGCGGGGCGGCCTTTGCAGGGCTAGGCGATCCCGTGATTTCGACAAAGAGTTACGCTTATGATATAGAAGGGGCACGCAACGCAGTCGAACGGGCGCGACGCGAACTGGACATCGACGTGATTGATATCATGATGTTGCATGAGCAGGAAACCAAACTGACCATGGAGGGGCACCGCGAGGCGCTGGAATTTTACTTGGAGCAAAAGGCGCGTGGGGTGATTCGTGCGGTCGGTGTTTCGACCCATGCCATCGAAGTGGTCAAGGCCTGTGCGCAGATGCCAGAAATCGACGTCATCCACCCAATTGTGAATTATTTGGGCGTGGGCATCATCGATGCAAAAAGCAATACACCGCGCGCGGAACAAATGCGCGAAGCCGTTGCGCTCGCGCAAAACGCAGGCAAGGGCGTGTTCGCTATGAAGCCGTTGGGGGGTGGCAATCTTGCGAAAACATATGAAGATTGCATGAAGTACGTGCTCGGAAACGAGCACATTCAATCCATCGCCGTCGGCATGCAGACGCAGGATGAAATTGATATGAACATCGCCGTTTTCGATGGGACGCCCGTGTCCGACGAATTGCGCGCACGTTGTGTGCGAGACCGTCGGTCGCTGCACGTTGCGGACTGGTGTCAGGGCTGTGGCAATTGCATCAAATCGTGTCAGTTCAAGGCGTTGCGCATTGCGACCAGAGGGAATTCAAAGGACGTACCACTCGGGCATGTCACTGTGGACCAAAAACGTTGCACGACGTGTGGTTATTGCAGTCGCCGCTGTCCCGTTTTCGCTTTGAAGATTTATTAAAATTGCGGCAATTGAAAAATAATGGTATAATTCATTCGCACATGGGAAAATGATGCAGGAGGGGTCAATGAGCTTTCATAAAATTTTGGGGATTGACTACGGTGATAGCCGCACCGGCGTTGCAATCAGCGACGCGATGGGGTGGACGGCACAGCCAGTGGAGACCATTGACATGAAACAAGGCATGGAGCAGGTCTTGGCGCGCATATGCGAACTGATTCAGCAACATGATGTCAAGACGGTGGTGGTTGGATTTCCGTTAAACATGAATGGAAGCATCGGACCGCGAGCCGAACTGACAAGCGCATTCATCGCTTCTCTAGAAACGTTAGCGCCAGCGGTCACATTTGTGAAGTCGGATGAACGCCTCACGACGGTCATGGCAAACCGCACGATGACGGCACTTGGCATCAAGACGAAAAAGAAAAGAGGGTTAGTCGATCAAATCGCTGCAGTGCAGATTTTGCAGAGTTATCTCGACACCAAAATAAAGTAAAAAAATAAAACATTGGAGGAACAAAAAATGAAAGATGATTTAAACTTAATGGACGCAGCAAACGAAGAAGATGGATTGATTATTCTAATCGATGAAGAAGGAAATGAAATGAATTTTTTGATTTTGGATGCGGTGGAAATTGAAGAGCTGGGGCAGTATGTCTTGGTGACACCCGCAGATACATTTGTGCCAGAAGATGAGGATGACGATGAGGAAACCGAGCAGGAAGTCATGATTCTCAAAGTTATCATGGGAGAAACGGAAGATACCTTTGTTTCCATTGAAGACGATGAGGAAATGGAGCAAGTTTTTGAAGAATTCAAACGCCGCGATGAGGAATGTGCGGAGGACGAAGAAGAATGAAACATAAGCCGCTGTTGCAAGGCGTTCTGCTTTGCGTAGGCTTCCTAGTTCTGCTATTCGCCATCTCCTTTTCGAGTGGCTGTACAAACACGCCTGCGGCTACGACGGCACCTGCAACGAGTTCGCCTGTGCCGACCCCAGCGCCAACCGCGGTACCGACCCCGACCCCGGTCCCGACTCCGCCAAACGGGTTTATTATCCCGAAAGCGGACGTCCGACCCATCGCAGTCATGGTCGACAATCAAGGCAGTCGACCTCTTCCACAAGGTGGCTTGAAAAAAGCGCAAATCGTTTATGAGTGCTTGGCAGAGGGTGGTATCACTCGACTTATGCCTGTCTTCTGGGGCACGACCCCTTCCATGGTTGGTCCTGTGCGCAGTTCCCGGCATTATTTTGCCGAATTTGCGTATGAGCATGATGCGATTTATGTGCACATCGGCTGGAGCCCACAAGCAAGAGCCATCATCAACAGCCTTGGCATTGCTGATGTCAATGGCCTTTACGACAAAGCCTTTTGGAAGCTGACCAACGATCGCAGCAACTGGCAGGACAAATACACGTCGTATGACAAAATCATCGCCATCGCGAATAGTAAGAACTTTGACCTAAAGACCAAGGAACCGCGTAGCTTTCTGTACAGCCAGATCATTCGACCGCTCACGGGAAAAGGCTTGAAGAAGGCGAAGGTCGTGGGCATTCGTTATAATTCGCAAGCAGACAATCGCTATGTATATAATCCAAAGACCAAGCTCTATATGCGTTACCGCAACGGAGCCAAACACATGGACCGCGCCTCCGGCAAACAACTGAGCACCGGCAATATCGTGGTCCAGTTTGTGAGCAACTACGGCATCATCGGCGACTACAAGAACCGCCAAGAACTCCAAAACATCGGTTCCGGCAAGGGCTGGTACATCACGTGCGGCAAAGCCGTCGAGATCCGATGGAAAAAGACGAGTGCATCCGCAAAGACGCGCTACACGCGCCTCAGCGGCAAGCCGCTGGTACTGAACCCCGCGCAGACGTGGATCCAAGTGGTGCCACCGAGCGTGCCGATCGTCATGAAATAATAGTGGCGCGCTGGCTGGCGCTGGCGCAAGACCGAGAAGGTAAAAGCATGCCGCAGGCGCGAATTAACAAATATCGGACCATATTCTGATTCCTTGTATAAAACTGGGCCGAATTCTTAGTTTCTCGCAACCAGTGAAAGCGGTTTTAACAAAAAACATCTGATTTAAAAATCCTTGTATAAAATTCGGGCCTTTTAGGCGAAATTTTATACAAGGATTTTCTGATTGTGTGGTTTTTTGTTAAAAGTCACTCAAACTTATCGATAAACAATAAGTGCGGATAACATTTTATACAACGAATCTTGAAACCTTCGATATTTTGTTAAAAGCCTCTGACACGGGTTTCGATGCGCGGGAGTAACTACCCACTTTTCTTACACATAGCGCAATGGCTATGTCTTCAGGTCAGTTGCCATCTTGAGCAACTTGCCTTTTGTATTTAAACTAGGTTTGGCGATGACCGCGTCGAGTAGCGCATCCAACGTCGTCCCGATGCTTGGACCGGAAAAGCCAAGTTGGATCAGGTCGGCGCCGTTGACTGCGAGTTGTGCGAGGGAATAACACTGTTCTTCCTCCACAACCTTCTCGAGCAGTACGTGTTGCATAGCGAAGTCGGCGCGACTGCATGCCTTTTGTACGTACTTGAGCACCAGAAATAATTCGTAGGTAGTGAGTTCCATCAAGTGCAGCGCTTTCCGTAGCATGAGTTCGTTTTTAGGGAGCGCCATCTCGTGGAAGAGAATGAGTTGCGTGACGGCGTGGATGGTTTTGTTGTCAAAACGCAGGTCCCGCAAGACCGCGCGCGCCGCTTCGGGGCTACCTAATTCGCAAAGCAGAATCGCTAAGCGTAACACAAGGACCGGAAATTCCATCTCGGAGGCGAAAATATTTTTGGTCGCCGCTAAAACGGCACAAGTCGCACCGTTGACCACGTCAGGGAGGATGAATTCGCGCATGCCGAGGGTGTGCAGGAGCATGATTTGTTCGGGATTGTGGCTCAGCAAAAGTTTGCTGAGTTCGTCGCGGATGCGCTCTGCGCTGATGTGCGTGAGGGAGGGGGCGAGGGTTTTGATTGCGTTTGCGGTCGTTGGTTCGATTGCAAAGTCGAGGACTGCCGAGAATCGCACCGCACGCAACATACGCAGGGCATCTTCCTGAAAACGCAATGCCGGGTCCCCGACCGTGCGTATGGTTCCCGATTCAATATCGGCGCGACCGCCAAACGGATCCAATAGACCTTCGGTTGGGTTCCAGGCCATGGCATTTATTGTGAAATCACGGCGCGACAAATCCGCCGTCAAGTCGTCAGAAAACGTGACGCTGTCCGGCCGCCGTTTGTCGCTATAGGCGCCGTCTGTGCGAAACGTGGTCACCTCGACGGCAAGAGATTGCGCGCCCAATACTTTGACCGTGCCATGTTGGATGCCGGTGTCGAAGGTCTTCTTAAAAAGACGTTTGACGTCTTCCGGGCGCGCGGAAGTGGCGACATCAAAGTCTTTCGGGTCGCGATTCATCAAAAAATCGCGCACCCAACCGCCGACAAAATATGCCTTGAAGCCTGCGTTTTGGAGGGCGACGAGGATTGCAAGGCCCCCCTTAGGAACGAGATGCTTTATGTTTTCTGGCAAGAAAGAATGGTCCATTTGCGCACTTCCTTTCGAATCGAATCAGTGTATAATGATTATAACTTTTAAATCTTGATTTAGAAAGGTATTTCCAATGAATCAGCCATCGTGGTATGCGATTTTTGTCATCACCGGGCAGGAGCGTCGCGTCAAAGAGAGACTTGAAAATATTTTTGCGGATCAAATCGAATTTTTGGTGCCGAAGCGAAAGTTGAAGGAACGGCGGAATGGGGTGTGGCGCGAGACCCTCAAAACGGTCTATCCCGGCTACGTTTTGGCACTTGGGGAAATCGGCATCCAGGACGTCGCGAAAATCAACCGAACGACAGGCGTGATTCGTTTGTTGACCGACGAACACGGACCGCAAAAGATTACCGAAAAAGACAGCCAAATCCTAGAAAAAATGCTCGATGCACAAGGCGTCATCGACTATTCCACCATCCTCGTGAAGGACAGCAAAATCATCGTCACGGAAGGCCCGCTCGTTTCCATGGAGGGGCTGGTGCAAAGCGTGGACGTCAGAAAAGGGCGCGTGAAAGTGAAGCTTAAGTTCTTTGGAGAAGCCCGCATCGTGGATTTGGGCGTCAAATTTGTAAACGTATCCGCGGAGGTGGAAGGATGAATCGGCTATTTAAATTGAGGTGTTCCCGCATTTTTATCGCAAGTTGCGTGATGGTGTGGATGTTTATGAGTGCAGGATGCGCAGGCACCACGGTGCCAAACACCAATCCGGCTGCGCCAACATCTGGGCCGCGCGTGGAATCGACGAAGCGGCCGATCGTCAAGCCGAAGCCGACCTCGAAACCGGCTCCAAAGCCAACGGCAAAACCTGCGGTAACGCCGGCGCGCACTCTGCAAACAGGCACAACACTCAAGGTGTATTTTCTTGATGTTGGCCAAGCCGACAGCATTTTGATCACCTCGGATGGAGCCTCCATGCTCATCGATGCCGGCAACAACGCCGACGGTCCTGGCGTGGTGGACTATTTGAAAAGCAAAGGAATCTCAAAGCTTGACTATGTCATCGGGACGCATCCGCATGAGGACCATATTGGCGGGTTGGACGATGTCATCGACAACTTCAATATCGGCAAAGTTATCATGTCGCGTATGGACAGCACCACAAAAACCTACCGCGACGTGCTTGCTGCGGAGCAAAACAAAGGATTGACGACGACCTACGCCGCAGTGGGCACAAAGTTTACTTTCAAGTCCGCGACGTTTGAGATCCTCGCGCCCGACCGCATCGGCCCTGACGCCAACGAAAACTCAGTGGTCCTACGCCTGGTCTTTCAGCGCGAACGCTTCTTATTTTGCGGCGACGCAGACTTTCTCAGCGAGGCGGCCATGGCAAACACCGTTGCGCGTCTGGGCGAAACGCTCGATGCAGACGTCATCAAAATCGGCCACCACGGCTCCGCCACTTCGTCCGCGGCCTCGTTCCTGCGCGCGGTCTCTCCAGACTACGCGGTGATTTCGGTGGGCGCCGACAACACTTTTGGACACCCAACACAGACGGCCTTGTCGGCCATCGCAGCGGTTGGTGCAAAGGTGTTTCGGACCGACCGAATGGGCACGATAATCATGAGTACAGACGGGAAAAGCATAAAAGTCACTGAAGAGGCGACCGCAATTGATGGTTGAGACGCGCCGAAAATTGTTAAAACAGACTCAATTTCCTCTTAAACCTGGGTAAAAAGAGTGGGACAGTCCGAAATGATCAAAAAAAGTCGATTTTGGGCATTTCGAGCGCTCAATTTTGTTGTTTTATATGTAAATACATGGTAGCATGTACTCAAATGGAGGGTTTGCATTGAAAAAGAGTTCGTTCCTAATCGTTATCATATTCATAATAGTTACACTATTCAACGGAATCGTGATCCCTCAAAGAGAATTACGTGCGTCTGGGACCGAGGCCCCTACGCCTACGCCTACGGCAACGCCAACACCTACGCCTACGGCAACGCCTTCGCCGACGCCAGTTGCGCCGTTGTTGGATTTCTTCAAGGACGCGGTCGCGACACTTTACGTAGGCAACGCCTTGACGTTTCACGGGAGTGCAACAATCCATGGTGCAGTGATGTCGAATTTTACTTCTTCCAATCAACTTTCCTTCGATTCCAGTAGTGGGCAGTATATTTCAGGTGGTTTGTATGTCGCCAATAACCAGCTTTCAAAGAATAGTTTTTTATATGGACCCACAAAGATTCTGGGGAATGTGTTTTCTTTACCAGCGCCTAGCAGTTTTGTGATGCCACCGTTTCCAACCTACCCTGACCAATCTTCCTTGCCCGTATTTAATTCTACATATACTGCGGGGTGGAATCCTGCGCCACCATACCATATCACTACAGATGGTTGGTATAAAGGTGGGATTACGATTTATAGCGAGCTCATCATTGATGTTGGCGATCAAGATCGCGTGATTCGAACGAAGTATTTGCGGATTTCTGGGGGCGGAAAACTGACCATTAATAAAACCGGAGCAGGAAAATTAATCGTCTATATTGATGACAAAGACACGCAAGCGTTTGTAGTATCAAATGGAGCCGCAGTGAATTCCAGTGGAAACCCGAAAGACATGGAGGTTTATTTTGACACACCTTCTTTCAATGCGACAGGTGCAGCGTCGATCAAGAGCTTATTGTATGGTAAGAATGCAGACATTGCAGTCGGTGGTCCTGGTGTCATTTTAGGACACATCATCACGGGTGGTGCGGCCGTTGATTTTTCTGCGATTGCAACCTCAACCGCTGAAACGATCTATGCACCAAACGCAACCGTTACGTTTTCTGGTGGGGGAAAGATCAGGGGAGTCGTAGTTGCAAATAACTGTGTGCTGAATGCCGGCAGTGATATCGAATATACCTCACTGGCCAACGACCAGAGCCTTAAGGTTGTTTTTATCGGGGAAAGTGCCACACCGACACCTGAACCACTTTATACTATGCGCATAGGTTGCTCTTCTGCTGCTGATCTTTTGAGCACAGGTGACGCGCAATACGATGCCTATTTGAACAACGCGGGAGCAACTACAGTAACCGTTAGGACATCCTATTTGTCGTATGATATTCTTGAGACAGTCATGATTTCTCCAGTCACGAAGACCGTGTCGATCCCAAATTTCAAAAGAGGGAGATATGTTGTCTCGATTTCAAGACCTGGTTATTTGTCCAGAGATATTTCCGTTGGCATTTTTGAGGATCCGATTGATCCTGAATTTGATTGGTTAATTAACTATATGGACACAGATAACATCGTTGCACTGACGGACGGCAATTTTGACATTGGAAATAAACCGCTGGTGCCAGGAGATATCTTTCCGGATGGCATCATTGACGGTTCCGATTCTGAGTGGCTTTTTCAAGCCATCGGCTCAACATACGGCGACTTAGGTTACGAACCAAGTTATGATTTTAATCTTGATGGCATCATCGATGGAACAGACTCTGAGATGATATTAAATACGTTTGGACTCGAACCGAGCTGGTATGGAGAAGCGGTTGATTATTTCAATTAAACAGGGGCAAATCGGGGGCAAACAGCATGGAAAACAATATTGAAAAAACCTCAAACGCAGTGGTGTCAGTGGTCGGAGTGACAGGAATTGAACCTGCGGCCTCTTGGTCCCGAACCAAGCGCGCTACCAATCTGCGCTACACCCCGTTGATATTTGCTTCATTTTATCATAAAAGATTAGCACGCGTAAACATTCTGGCGTTTCTTTTGTTGTGTTTGATTTTGAGTTGCCCAGGGGTCGACGTCAGGGCGGTTGCACCGTCTGGGGCCTTTGTGTTTGGCGCATCGCCAAACGAATCGCCGTCGCCGACACCAAAACCGACGCCGAAGCCCACGCCGAAACCCAAGCCAACCCCAAAGCCGACGCCAACGCCTATCCCGGACGGGTATGTGCGGACGAAGGTTCTTAATGTAAGTGTGCGAATCTATAAGGCGAGCAGCAAGTACAAAATCATTTTGGCGGGGAATAAATATGAAGATTACGCCGATCGCGTCAACTTTGTCTATAAAGCGGTGAAAATGTACAAGGCCTCCGCTGGCTTGAATGGCGGCTTGTTCAGCTATTTGTCGCAGTGCCCGACGACCCCGGATGTGTACCACAAACAAAATGGCATTTGTATGATGAAGCGAAGCGGGAAGGTTGTCGATTTGGCGATGCCGTTCAAGGGGACTACGGATGTCATGTACTTTGACAACAAGGCGAAAAAGGTGAAAATCAGGACAGTGTCCACGTCAAGCAAAAAGGTGACCTCGTATAAATGGTTTAAAAAGCAATATAAAAATTACGGTTGGGCGATGTCGGGTGGTGTGCATGCGTTGGTGATGAATGGGGTCAAAAGAAGCAATAAATACGTCAATAAAACCAACCCCGACTTGGTGAAACCAAATGCTCGGGCGCTGTTTGGGGTCACAAAGGCTGGTTCGTACGTCTTTGTGATCATTCCGACGAAGGTTACCATTCCGAAAGCGCGAGATATCATGCTCAAACTCGGCTGCGCCAACGTCATCATTCTGGATGGATGCGCCAGCTGTACCCTTGTGGTGCGTTCGAAGAAGAAAAAGGCGAACGGCAAAGATGACTGGGTCGTGTACCCGCGGAAGTTTGCCGTGCGGGACGTGCGGACGTGTATTTTGCTGAAGAAAGGCTGAGGCGCGGTTGGCAGGTAGCAGGTTTAAGGCGGCCGAGGGGCAACTGGGATACAATTTATTCTGACAAGAATCTCGAGGAGGAGTTAGTATGAAAATTTGGAGAGTTATTGCAGATATAAATAATTTCGAACGTCTTATAGAATCAAGTCAAAGTAATAAAGTAAGTTTAAGAGATTTTATTGGAAAGTCACTTCTCGATAGTTGGGTGAAGCCGAACTTAGTGGTAATTAATGAAAAAGGACG
>JBAXOJ010000041.1:0-15651 GCA_037133315.1 Clostridia bacterium | reverse complement strand
CGTTTGAAAAGTGGCTGGGAAGGACTGTACTTTGGCGGAGTAGCTTTTAAATACAAGCGAACGGTTGAAGATTTTACAAGGGCTGCATGCATAGCCGCAAAATATATGGACGTTGTAACTACAAGCGGTCCAGGAACAGGGCTTGCTGCCGATAGAGTAAAAATTGAGGCTATGAAAATGGGAACAGGAAAGAATCCTCTGGCAATTGCGAGTGGCATTACACCTGAAAACATTGATGAATATTTGGATGTAGCCGACTGTTTTTTAGTAGCAACCGGAGTTAGTAAAAACTTCACACAACTTGATTCAGAAAAATTGAAAGCATTGGTTAGAAAAGCAAGAGGGGGATAATTTTTTGTTTGGAAAAATGTAGTTATTGGAGGAGTTATCGTGTTGAATTTGAATCTGAAAGAACTTGCTGAGATTACGGCGCCTGAAAGATCTTTTTGGAGTATCTATCTATCGGGACCGCATTCCGTGCCGATTATTGAAAAAAAGATTGCGAAAATCCACTCCCTCATGAAAAATTGCAGAGGGAAAGAGGAACTTGAATACTTCGATGAAAATGCGAGGGATATTGAAAAATATTTACAAAAGAATCCTGTGAAAACAGGGCCGCTGGGTATTTTTGCTTGTAAGCAATTGAACTTTTTCCAGACAGTCGAAATCCCTTCAGAGGTCGCCGACATCGTATGGATTGATGCATGCCCCTACATCAGACCGCTTGCAGAATTTTACGATGAGTATGAAAATGTCGCAGTTGTTGTCGCTGATAATGAAAAAGTTCAGATTTATCTTGTTTCCTCATCTGTTATGGGTTCGGTCGAAGTAATAAAAGGCAATATTAAAAATCACGTCAAAGTGGGTGGCTGGTCCCAGCAACGTTACGAACGTCGTCGGGACAATCAATTAACGGACTTTGCCCATGAAATCAGAGATGCGCTCCTAAGACTTGATCGGGAAGAAAAATACGGACATATTCTGCTTGTGGGAGGCAAAGAGATTCTCAACATCGTGTATGAAAGTATGCCGAAGGAATTTCAAGATAAAATCATTGAAAAAAACCTTGATTTAAGTAAGGGGGAAGGCGCCATCCATCATGACATCATGGATCTCTTATCCTTTGAAGAACAGCGCACAGAACAGGAATACTGGGAACATATTCACGCGGAATATCTCCGTGGCGGTTTGGCTGCCGTGGGAATTGATGATGTATTGCAAGCAGCAAAAGAGGGCCGAGTTGAAAAAGTGATTATTGACCATGCGTTGCAGCCGCTTGTAGAGCGGTGCCAGAATATGAGCAGTCTTGGCGCAGAAGAAACCGAACTCTGTACGATTTGTGATTCGCCCATGCTATTTAAAGAGAGTGTGGTAAATGAGTTGTTGGGATTGCTGATCCAGTCAGGCTCAGAATTCCACTTTGCGACTGCCATTCCGGAGCTTGCTGAAGTGGGAGGAATTGCAGCCTTTTTGCGATATTGAAGAAAGCGGAGGAGATTAAATTATGTTTATGAAAAGCAAGATACTAAAATTCGTAGTTGTCGCGTTTATGCTTAGTGCTTTTATGGAATCGGTTCTTCCGGCGTCCAACGCGGCTGCCATAGCACCGTTCAAAATCGCCTTTATTGGAGATTCCATTACGGAACTCGGTTACGCGGGGAGAGAAAGTTTTCGAGTGAATCTTTGGAAAAATCTCGTTGACGCAGGCGTCTCAACACAGTTCGTAGGGCGGAATATTTCCAACCCACCCGTGGTGGTGCCAGATTATAATGGGCAGACATTTATTCATAACCATCTTGCATGGGGCGGAAAACGAATTGAAACGGTCAATAGCTATCTCCCGTCAAATTGGGGAACCGCTTCAGATGGATTCGATATTGCCGTCATTTTAATTGGACACAACAACATCGTTGCGTGGGATGGCAAACCAAGACCAGCCGAGTCGGAATTTAATCAATTGATGAAAGATTTGATTGCAACAGTTAGAGCAAAATCGCCAAATGTAAAAATCATTTTACAGACGACGCCGAGGACGAATGTGAACTCGCTCCCTTTATCATACATCAATGAATATCAAAATATTGCGACACAAGCGACGACCGCAAATTCCCCAATTTATTATGTGCCTTCGCCAGAAGGGATATCGGCCAGTGATACGTTTGATGGGACACATCCGAATGAATTAGGAAACGCAAAAATAGCGGCGGGTATTTGGAATGTACTCAAAGAGTTAGTTGGGGTCGTACCACCGACGCCTTCGCCTTCGCCAACGCCAAGCCCAACCACTGCGGTTACGGGGATCTTGATGAATCAATCTGTTGAAACTTTAAAAGTGCCGCTTTCGCTTCAACTAACCACGGTTGTGCTTCCAGCTGCTGCAACGAATAAGGCGCTTTTTTGGACCTCAAATAAAACTAGCGTTGTGATTGTCTCGACGATGGGCAAGGTCACTGCAAAAGGGCCAGGGGTGGCGATTGTGACGGTGAAAACGGTGGATGGTTCCTTCGCGAAGACGTGCAAGTTTACCGTTCTCATGCCGGTCAAGAGTGTGGTACTCAGCAAGACAAGTCTTTCGCTTCGCAAAGGGAGTTCATACACTCTGAAAATGACGATTAATCCAAGTAATGCAAGTAATAAAAAAGTAACATGGAAATCAAGCAACACCAAAATTGTGACCGTGGGGTCGACTGGAATCGTCAAAGCCAAGGCAAAAGGGACGGCCTATGTTTCGGTTATAACGGTGGACGGAAAGAAAATTGCGAAGTGTAAAATAACAGTGAGGATGCATGAATTATAATTGATTAAATGTAGGGGGGGGATTTAGTCGTGAAAAAAGTACGCGAAGACGGATTTCTTAGAGAATGGCTGGCACTGGGATCGTTCCCGGGAATGCCACACATCCTAATGACAAGCCCAATCATTAATGAAGAAGACATTTGTCCAAATGCTGCTGATGTTTCGGTTGGGAATCCATGGGTTGAAATCAGAACAGAGGATTTCAACATTGATTTTTTTAAGACAAACCCTGAGTGGGATTTTCACGCGCAGTGTTGTTGTTACACACATATTTATGTCTACTCTGAAAAGACGCAGGTTGCCTATCTGGCGCTTGGATCGGATGACGGTTGTGTGGTTTGGGTGAACGGTCAGCGCATTTTTGCACTTGAGACTGTGCGCGGGTGCTATGAAGATGACAATACCGTTATCGTAGAACTGCAGAAGGGTTGGAACAGAGTTTTATTTAAAGTGCTTCAGCACGAAGCTGGTTGGGCGTTCTGCGCACGCTTCTTAACACTTGAAAACGTCCCAGTTGAAGGGCTCTCGTATTCCGTTGAGAGGCCGAGTGACTTTTGTTTCGTAGAGCCTGCGTCGAGTATGCCAATCAATATTTCAATACAAAAGCCGTCTTATTTATCGTACGAGAAGCTTAGCGCAAACGATTCCATTGTCGTTGTCTTGTTGGCGCAAAATTATAGTCAACAAGATTCCAGCGAGACAATGATTGAAATCACTACGGTCGATGGCGCTTCCATAAAAAAAGTGGTTTGCCCTGTGCTAGCACCTATGGGAATGGAACAGATTTCGCTCGATATTTCCTCGTCTGACTGGGGGCTGTCAAGAATTCGCCCGTTGAAGTTGGTTGTTGGCAGAGGGGAAATTAAAATTGACATCTATTCTGATTTAGTCGAGGCGTTCTTGATTCTCTCTGCTACGGGCAGTCGTTTTACACAGCAAACAGATTTGAAAATGCTTGCTCAACTTAGAAACGACTTAAAGACAGGGATCGATTTTGTAAAAGGAAACCAAGAACTCCAGAAGCTCTTGAATGAATTTATTCATCTCTGTTCAAAGGCTTCCGTTGTCGAATTGAAGCGTTGCTTAGATTCCATTGACCAGATCATGCAGGCAGAGGAAAAAGAAATGAAAGCCCTCAAAATCAGCTTGGTTGGACATTCTCATTTGGATATGAATTGGCTTTGGCGTTGGCCAGAAACCGTGCAGTCAATCCAGGATTCGTTCCGACAGGCAGCTCGTTTTATGAAAGAATTCCCCGACTTTCGTTTTGTTCAAAGTCAAAGCGTGTGCTATGAAACAATCGAAGGGGAAGACCCAGAATTGTTCAAAGAGATGCAAAAACAAGTTGCACTAGGTGCGTGGAACATCGTGGGTGGAATGTGGAGCGAAGGAGATACCAATTTGTCGTCTGGAGAGGCAATCGCCAGGTCGTTTTTGCTAGGCCAGAAGTATTTAATAGAGAAGTTTAATACGAGAGCGAAGGTGGGATGGTTGCCTGACAACTTCGGACATGCGGCACAGCTCCCCCAAATCATGAAACTCTCTGGGGTAGATTATTTCTATCATATGCGTTGTAGTCCAGGGTATCCGATTTATTGGTGGGAGGCATTGGATGGAACCAGAGTTTTAGTCAAATCGGAAACTCCCTATCATACGAAAATAGATTTTTCCATAAGGTACAATGCCTATAATGCGCCTGAATTCCTAAAGAATGAAATGGTGATGTATGGCGTAGGCGATCACGGCGGCGGGCCAACACGTGAGGAGATTCACCTCGCGAAAGCGTTACAAGAAAGCAGGTTGATGCCTAAGATTCAGTTTCAGTCTGCGGATGAATATTTTGAAGAGGCAAACGAGAAGATTGTTAATGAATCACCCGAAATACCAACGCATGTGGGCGAATTGGGTTATATTTTTGATGGTTGTTATACCTCCGTCGCGAGTTTAAAACAGTATAACAGAGACATTGAAAACACACTCCAAACCGCGGAAACTTTGGCAGTGATAGCGGCTCAACTTGGCTTGCAATACCCAAAAGAAAAACTGACAGAGGCATGGAAAATCTTAACCCTTAATCAGTTTCATGACATCCTGCCTGGATCTGCGTTCCATGAGTCCAATATGGATTCGCGCGCGAAATACCAGCAAGCCTTAGAGCTGGCTGAGTTTGTAAAAGGTAGATGCCTACGGTTTATTGCGGAAAAGGTGAACATTGATTACGAGGACACGATCCCGGTCTTAGTGTTCAACCAACTTTCATGGAACAGAGACGATGTCGTGATCGCCGAAATTTGTGTAACGCATAAGTTCAAATCCATCAAATTGTTTGACAACGGAGTTGAGATTCCAGTTCAAATCATCAAGACAAAATTGCTTGGATGCGATGAACATTTCTGGATTCAATTTATTGCGAAAAATGTGCCAGCGGTTGGGTACAAGATTTTCAACTTAGAGGTGATAAAGGGCGTCCCTGCGTTCCCAATTTTGCATTGGTACAATCCCTATTCAGCGATCGTGCCGTTCGTGAAAGAGGCTGGCGCGGCTTCCGGAATCATTTATGATCAGAATAAAGCGACCGTTTCAAATAAGTTCTTTGAACTGGCTTTCGACCCGGAATTCGGCAGCATCACGAGCATTCAAATGAAGGAGAAGGACGTCCTTGGCGCAAACATTCTGGGGGAACGCGGAGCAAACAATTTAGGGATTTATCTGGAAGACAAAGCGAAAATCAGCGGCTGGGTGCTTGATCCAGAGCCGATTGGCCCTATCCCTCTCGAGATTAAGATGGCGACGAGTGTTCTCCAAGACGGTACGCAATCGGTGATCTGGAAAAACGATTTCGCCTATGGAAGAAGCAAGTTCAGCATGATAACTAAAGTTCATGCAGACTCGCCAAGGATTGACATTGAGTTGGATGTTGAATGGCTTGAAACAATCAGTGAAGAGGGCAGGGCCCCTATGTTATGCGGTTTTTCAATGGTGTCGGGGCATGTGCAAAAATTGATGTGCGATGTTCCGTATGGCGCGATTGAAAGAGATTCTGGGATTGAGGTTCCAGCGCAAAAATGGGTGGATGCATTCGACGGTTCAAATGGGCTTGCGTTGCTCAACAACGGTCGGTACGGTCACATGCTGCAAGACGGAATGATTCGCATGTCCATGCTACGTTCTTTTGACGGACCAGACAAGTACCCAGATCTGGGCGTCCACAGGATTTGCTGGTCGTTCGTTCCGCATAGCGGAAACTGGGAATCAGCAAAGATCAACAAAGAAGGCGTGCAATT
This sequence comes from Clostridia bacterium, assembly GCA_037133315.1. Lineage (GTDB taxonomy): Bacteria > Bacillota > Clostridia > JBAXOJ01 > JBAXOJ01 > JBAXOJ01. Next base: position 9,571 of record JBAXOJ010000041.1, on the reverse strand, counting down.
CAACCTCCCGATGCCGACCTTCCAATGCAGAAAGCAGACTGGAACATTTGGCGAACAAAATTCGTTCTGTTCAATTGAATCGGTCAATTCAAAAGTAGATTTTGTTTTGACAGCCGTGAAACAGGCGGAAGACGGAAGAGGAATAGTAATTCGTGGATATGAGGCCGCAGGGGCGGATGGCGAAATCAGGCTGAAAACCTCTCAAAAGATATCCTGCGCAACTAAAATCAACATCCTTGAGGAGAAAATTGCCGATTTGGATTTTTCGGATTTTGAAATTGTGCAGAAGGTACGTGCTCATGAAATTTTAACCTTGAAATTTGAGATATTTGTTGAGTAAATTGGGAATTTGAATTAATCTATATTTAAGAAGGAGGATGCAAAATGAAAGTAGCATTTATTGGGGCAGGTAGTATTGGTTTTACGAGAAGATTGCTAGCAGATTTACTAACAGTAAAGGAAATGTCAGAAACGGAGGTTGCGTTTACTGATATCAGTCAAGCAAACTTGGACATGGTGACACAATTGTGCCAAAGGGACATCGATAGCAATGGGTTGAAAATCAAAATTGAAGCAACCACGGATCGAAGAAAAGCGTTAAAAGGCGCAAACTACGTCATTAATTGCGTGCGAATCGGTGGGATTGAAGCGTTTGAAACAGATATCAACATCCCGTTGAAGTACGGCGTGGATCAGTGCGTCGGGGATACGCTTTGCGCAGGTGGCGTGATGTATGGGCAACGTGGCATCTATGCGATTCTTGATTTTTGCAAGGATGTCAAGGAAGTTGCGAGTGAGGATTGCTTATTTCTAAACTATGCAAACCCAAATGCCATGGTAACCTGAGCCTGCAACAAATATGGCGGCGTGAATACGATTGGCCTTTGCCATGGGGTGCAAGGTGGACATGCGCAAATCGCAAGTGTGCTGGGGTTGGATATGAAAGAAGTCGACATTATTTGTGCGGGGATCAATCATCAGACGTGGTATATTTCCGTGAAACATCAAGGCGAAGATATGCTCGGCAAGCTCCTCGAAGGGTTTGAGAAACACGAAGAATTTTCTCAAACAGAAAAATGCAGAATTGATGTACTCAGAAGATTCGGTTATTACAGCACGGAATCGAATGGTCATTTATCAGAATATCTTGCATGGTATCGAAAGAGACCCGAGGAAATCGTGAAGTTGACAGACACGCGGTCTTGGATTAACGGAGAGACGGGCGGCTACCTCAGGGTTTGTACGGACTCTAGAAATTGGTTTGAACATGATTTCCCAAACTGGCTGAAGGAGCCTGCATTCGAATATGCGGAAGAAAAGAGAAGCCAGGAACACGGTTCTTATATCATTGAGAGTCTTGAAACGGGAAGACTGTATCGCGGTCATTTTAATATCGTGAACAATGGCACAATTACGAATCTTCCGGATGATGCAATTGTTGAAGTGCCGTGCTATGTGGACTACAACGGCATCAACGTACCTAAAGTTGGCGACCTGCCACTTGGGTGCGCTGCGATCTGCAATCAGAGTATTTCTGTGCAGAGAATGTCGGTTGAGGCCGCGGTTCGTGGGGACGCACAGTTATTAAAGCAAGCCATGTTGATGGATCCACTGGTTGGAGCGGTCTGTATTCCAGCTGAGGTTTGGCAAATGGTTGATGAAATGTTGATTGCCCAGGAAAAATGGTTGCCACAATATCGGCAAGCGATTGCGGAAGCAAAGGAACGATGGGCGAAAGGGAATTTGTTGCCCGTGAATGAGAACTATGAAGGCGCAGTTCGATTGAAAACCAAAACGATTGAGGAAATGGAACAGGAGAATCTAAAATGATTGATTCAAACATTGTCACGCATTACGAAGATTGGTGGAACCGAAAAAATACGGAGCCTCTTATTTATTCGATTTTCCCGCGGGAAAACAAAGACTTCAAGCATGCCATCAAGCCGTGGATGGCCCCGCAACTCACCGACCACTGGAGCAACTGGCAGCAAGAAATGATGCTCGGACAAGCGGTGGAACTGACTTGGAAAACGGGGGAACATCATTTCATCGAAGATACCATTGCGTTTTTCGAAGCCTACCATGAAATGACGGGACACAACGCCGACGGCTATTCTTTTATGTTGCCTGGCTTTGGCCCCGGCGTGTTGTCGGCATTCATCACCGACTTTACGAAATTCAACGGAAACACAATTTGGTTCGAACTAGAAAAGCCATGGACGTTCGAGCAATTGCAAGGTATTACAATGGATTCTCGTTCTTCTTATACAGCCGTCGCATTCACAGCTTTGACGGAATTGGTCAAGAGACTGAAGGGACGATTTGTGTTTGCCATGCCTGACATGGCAGGACCGCTGGACATCATTTCTTCCATCCGCGGCGGGCAAAACATGCTGTTTGACACGATCGACTATCCCGAGGAACTGCTTGCTGTGACGGACCAAGTAGAACGGCTCTGGCGACGCTATTTTGCGGAACTGTCGACCATCATCGACCCGGTAAATGACGGGCTCTTCACAAACGTATTCCGTTATCTCTCCGCCAAACCAATGCATACGGTTGTTTGTGATTTTTCTGCCATGATTTCGCCTGCGATGTTTGAGGAATTTGCGATCCCGACAATCCAGAGAGATGCTGCGCAATTCGACGGCCGCTTGGTATATCATTTGGACGGTCCTGGTGAGATTCCGCATGTCGACCTTCTGTGCAACGTTGAAAAGCTCCATGCCATCCAGTGGGTGCCGGGGGCTGGCAACGCACATGAGGCCAGTGAAGACTGGTTCCCGTTGTTCAAGAAGATTTTGGACAGGGGCAAACGCATCTGCTTAGGTGGATGCCCATGTGACATCGATGTCATCCGGAAACTGTTTAAGGCGTTTCCAAAAGAAGAATTCTTCCTGCCGATGACCTTTGGAAGCGAAGCGGAAGCAGTGAAAATGATTGACCTAATCAAGTCGTGAAAGGGCTGGGGCACATGAAAAAGAGCAGTGAGATTCATATTCGAGATCCGTTTATCCTTCCTGTCAAAGAGACAGGCGTGTACTATTTATATGGTACAACCGACTTAGATCCTTCCAATGAGGCCGGTAAGGGCTTTGATTATTACAAAAGCACAGACTTGGAAAACTGGGATGGTCCGTTTAAAGCGTTTGCGCCGCCGAGTGATTTTTGGGCAGACCGGAATTTTTGGGCGCCCGAGGTGCATCGTTTCAGGGATGAATACTATATGTTGGCGAGTTTTAAGAGTCAAAGCGCTTGCCGCGGAACGCAAATTCTTAAAGCAGACACCCCGGAGGGACCGTTTGTTCCGTTGACGGAAACGCCTGTGACTCCCACGGACTGGGAGTGCCTTGATGGTACGTTGTATGTGGATGGGAATGGAACGCCGTGGTTGGTTTTTTGTCATGAGTGGCTTCAAGTTTTCGATGGAGCGGTTTGTGCCATGCCGTTGTCGGAGGATTTAGTCCAAGCGGTCGGAGTGCCGATTTTACTTTTTCGCGCATCGGAAGCGGCTTGGGTTTGGAAAACTTCAACGGTGGTGGATGTAGCGGGGACACAGTGTGAAGGGTTTGTCACGGACGGCCCGTTCCTATATCGATTGGCATCGGGGGAACTGATTCTACTCTGGTCTAGTTTCGGGGAGAATGGTTATGCAATCTCGATTGCAACCTCTTCAAACGGAGAAATCGACGGCGATTGGATTCAAAAGGAAGAACCCATATATAAAAAGAACGGGGGGCACGGGATGTTGTTTCACACATTTGAGGGGGCACTCAAGCTCGCGATTCATTCTCCGAATCACGACCCGTTGGAACGACCGATTTTTCTTTCGGTCATCGAAGCGCAAGGCCAATTGCAGGGAGATGAGAAGTATGATGAATAAAGTCTTATACGAGGAATTAAATCCAGATGAATTTCGCGCCAGAATTAAGAGCTGTCCCGTGGCCTATTTACCGCTTGGCACGTTGGAATGGCATGGGGAACACATGCCGCTTGGTGCTGACGGGATTCAGTCGCAAGGATTCTTTGTGAAATTGGCAGAGCAAGTTGGCGGCATCGTACTGCCAAAACTATTTCTAGGACCAGATCGTCGCGCGGGGGATTTGTTTGGCATGGACACCTGGGTGGGCAATGCATCGTCCGGTGGCGAAACGCGCGAAACGCGCGAGCCAGCGCAGTTAGACGGCAGTGCGTACTGGGTTTCAGATGAATTATTTAAGGCAATGATTGAGGCAATTTTAACGCAACTGAAGCGCGCGGGGTTTCGGCTTGTAGTCGCGCATGGACACGGCCCTTCGACACTTGCATTTATGAAACGCACCGACGAATGGGAAAAGGAATTTGATCTCCGATTGTTTCACTGCTTTGGCAGCCCATGGGACGGTGAGGGGAAAGGAATCCAAGTGGATCACGGCGCTGCCAACGAAACGTCTCTTACCATGGCGCTGAGACCGGAACTCGTTGATTTAAATAAACTTTCCCCTGCTTCGTGGCCGGTTGCGGTTGGTGGCAAGGATCCAAGGGTTTTCGCCAGCCAGGAACTTGGGGATGAAATCATTCAGTTAAATGTGCAAAGAATGAGCGAGTTGATCAGGGGCGCACTAGGGTAGTGGCATTGACTTGGCCACTGCTTACGCCGAAATTTACAAATAAAATTTTTAAAAGACAAAAGTGTATAAAAAGAGGCCGAATTTCGGTCTCTTTTTCCTTTTTGACGTGCGGTTTTTACAATTTTTTTTAATCGACGTTGAAAGTGTATAAAATTTCCTTGGTTTTTCGATTTATTCGACGAAATTCATTGCCGAGGAGACTCAACTGCACTTGATTTTATACACTTTTAGAGTTTAAAAATTTTATTTGTAAAAATACCACCGTAATCGGCTGATTCAGCAAGATTTTGGAGCCGATTTTATACACTTTTTGAATGAGAAAAAAATATTTGTAAATTTAATCGTCTACGTACCACTGAGGAAAGGAAGCCTGCGCTGTTTCAATATCTTGATATGCCCAAATTCCGACTGCTGCGGCGAGAGCGGCGCCAAAAGCCGCTTCTTCCTCGTGCAGTGGGATCCGCATTTCCAAGCCAAATTTCTTCGCAAACATCTTTTGAAGGACCTTTCCTTTTCGAATCCCATTTCCCGCGCCCACCAAAATCGATTTCTTGCTTGCGCCCTGCGCGTGCGCGAACTTTTCAAATAGCTCGTTCACTACGCCCTCCAACACACCAACAATAAAGTGCTGTGGGGTGAAGTTTTCTTCCGAAACATTAAAAATCTTCCCACGGGCGGCCGGGTCTTCTCTGGTGCCGCTGAATTGCGTGTGGATTTCAAGTTTATCCTGCAAATCCGCAAAGTCTTCCGACAACTGGTCCATAAAAGGATACAAATTCATTTTTTCAAGTCCCGCCATGTCAAGTACCGATTGAAAAAATGCGTGCAATATCGCGTAAGCGCGCCCGCCACAAAGCGAGGAACACACCATTAAGAACTGAGTGCCGTTGAAGGCCCGTATTTCCATGCCTTCCTCAAGCGAGAAATGATCGGTTAAAAATGAAAGCTGGCTCCCCGTTCCAACGTTGACAAGAATGCTGTTTTTCATGTCGCTAACGGATCCGATGAAACTCGCTTGATTGTCTCCGATGGCGATGATGACGGGAATTTGTTCCTTTGTCAATCCGATTTGGATAAAGTCGTTTGCAACTGTAGGGAATTGGCTGAAATCAAAGCCTGCATCTTCTATGGCCGCGCGATCAAAACACGCATTTTGCAGATCGAATAGGCCCACGCTTGCGGCATGCGAACTATGAATGGTGGCGGAGGACAGCCCCGCAAGTTGCATCGCAACAAAGTCAGAAATGGTGCAAAAGGATACCGCCTCGCTCGGCACTAGGCCGTTTTTGAAATTGTAAAAGTGCGTGACCGCGCCAAAGCCGGTTGCCAGCGGGTAACCCGTCATCTCAGATAACGATTCTGCATAGCTCTTTTGATCTTCGTATGTCAAATCGCCGCGCCCATCCTGCCAGGTGAAAAGAGGGCTGACTGCATCTCCGTGTTGGTTTATATATACGATTCCGTGCATTTGCCCAGTCAAACCGATACCAGCAATCGGTGCAAACTCCGCAATTAGGCGCGCTATCAGGTCTTTTGAGGTCTTTAAAATAATGGTCGCATCTTGTATCTTAGCAAAAGAATCTTCGCAAACGATAAATGACCCGTTGTTCGCATTAAGGGTCTTCAAAACCTCGCCGCTTTGGGTGCTTATCACCGTGGCGCAGATTGAGGTTGTACCGATATCCAGTCCAATTATTTTCATCGTTGTAATCCTTTCAGCAAATGTGTCAAAGGTTATCCCTTATAAACGCGCATCTGATTCATTTCATCCACTAATGCCTCAATATTTTCAGCCGATACATCAGGACCTATTTCAATGTTGATGCCAAGTCCCCCTTGCGATAGAAACATCTTTTCTACCGTTTCACGAACATGATCTCTCATATCTTTTGGGGATCCGAAGGGAAATAACTGGCGATCCAAATCCAACAGGATCGGAATTTTGCCCTTGCAAGTATCCACAAGGCAATCGATGCCATTCGCACGAAATTGCGGATTGAGCATTTTTACACCGGATTCGACAAGGTCAGGCATGATTTCGATAATATCCCCATCGGTGTGCATGAGGACTTGTTTGCCATACTGGCGTGCAACATCGTAGATTTTTGTAAAAGCAGGTTTCAGGTATTTGCGCCATTTTTCTGCGCCAATGGCTAACCCCTTCTGCATACCAAGGTCATCTCCAACCCAGCAGATCGGAGAAGACTCGTGCTGGCATTTGAGCTCCATCTGTCGCACATTATAGTTACAGACCTTGTCAATTAAAATTTGCAGTTCATCGCACTCCTCCGCAAAATCCATCATGCACTCCTCAAAACCGCGCAAATCAAGCAGTCTCAGATACATGAACCCATGCGGAAGGCCTAAATCCTCTTCTGGGACGTGGAAAGAGAGAATATCTTTTCTGTCTGGTAAGGGATGTCCTTTTACATAAGACTCCATGCCCTCGCTGAGATTGCTCCAAACGCACCCCCAACCATCGGTAAAACTGCCGGATTGATAGGAGAACGGCAGACGTTGCGCATAATCATAATCCATCCAGTCGTCGCCAAAGAATGCTGGATACTTTGCCATGATTTTTTTGATTTGATTCCCATTTTCCTTCATGGCAATGGGGAGAAAACCGAAGCACACAGGGATTTCCTCTGGTGCGGAATAATTCATCGCTTTGAATAGTAACTCCGATATATTTTGCAACTTTTTCACTCCTCAAACAACGTTTAATTTATGATATAATAATCACTAAATTTAAGCAAGATGTCATACTCTGCATTGGCAGATTCCTTTGAGGATAGAAAGGAAGAAATCATATGATATCAAAAAATGAGGTTGAAGTTCTAAGAAGGTTAGCGACGTATTTCCCGGTTGATATGGCGACCGACACGGTGGACTGGGACTTGGTGCGGAAGGACTTGCAATGGACCGCAGACTTGGCGAAGTCAAACGCGGAAATTGCGATGGATGTCGTGAATTAGGAGGAAGGCATGTTTCAATTTAATTATGAAGGAAAACTATTTTCGGGGAATCCGCGAGAGAATCCGGTGATGAAACTTGATGAGAATCTTGAGGTGCGTGTCGTGAGCAAGGCGTATCCTGCATTTGGGGCATTTGAGTACACGGTTTGGTTTGAAAATGTAGGAACCTCAAACACGGGAGTCATCCGTCAAGTGGTTGCTGCCGACATGGAATTCGAAGGGGAAAATCCTCTTTTAAGGGGCGTTTCGGGGGATATGGGAGAGCACTACACGCCATACGTCAAGACCTTGGCGAATGAGCGAGTCAACTTTAAAGTAGAGGGCGGGCGCCCAACGCACAAGCACTTCCCGTATTTCAACTTGGAACATGGGGACGGCGGAACATTCCTTGCGATTGGCTGGGGCGGTACCTGGGAAGCAGATTTTTATATGGATGACGCAGGGAAAGCGAGATTCATCGGCCAAGGAAATGTTGGAGTGAAGGAGAACTATCTATGCACCTATTTAAAACCAGGAGAGAAAATTCGCACCCCCCTCATATTCACTCTGCCGTACGATAAGAGAGACGAGGCCTATGCCACTAATGTCTGGCGTCGATGGTTTATGGAACACAATATTCCAAAGGCAAACGCACAAGGGGATCCGATCAAACCTTTTAGCACAGCATTTTTTGCCTTCGACACGGGCATTCCGAATTCGGATGGAAGCATTTCCGAGCGGTATTATACATGGAAACCGTCGTTTGATAAAATGCTCGAACGGGGCATCAAAACCGACTTTCGTTGGGTGGATGCGGGCTGGTATTGTGATCCGGACGGGCACACGGTCGAAAGCGACTGGGGAGGCACCGTTGGTACCTGGACGTTTGACGAGGAAAAGTGGCCGGGCGACACATTCAAAGAGTCAGTTGATTATTGCAATGAAAAGGGAGTCAAGACTTTTTTATGGTTTGAACCCGAGCGCATTTCCAATTTAAAATCGCTGGTGAAGAATTTTGGATACAAGGAAGACTGGGCGCTGTTCTGCGAAGGCAATGAGTCGAACTGGGCGATTTCAAACAACATCGGCAACGAAGCGTGCTTTGAGTGGACGAAAAATCAGATCCTCAATACGCTAAAACGTGGTAATCTCGATCTGTATCGCGAAGACAACAACATTGATCCAGGCTGGAACTGGGAAGCAGGCGATTTGCGCGAGGGCGAGGACCGAATCGGTATCACCGAAAACAAATGCGTCCAGGGGCATTACAAACTCTGGGATGCCATTCTTGCGTTTTGCGCAGCAAACGGGAAGTGCACGTTTGTCGACGTTTGCGCCAGCGGAGGCGGTAGAAACGACCTGGAGTCACTGCGACGAGGGATTCCATTTATGCGCAGCGATGCGGACCGAACAACCACCGCACTCAGACTCGCGATGACAACTTCATTTGACAAATGGATTCCTTTTTGCGGAAATATTGCAGTCGAACAAGCAGAGCAGTTAACGTTCGATCAGCATGTTGACACATATGTGCTCCGGGCGTCTTACGGACCCATTATCAATCTTGGCTTCCAATATGTGCAGCGCCCAGAGTTGGATTCGGAAATCGTCAGAAACGGCCTCGTGGAATGGGGCACCGTGAAGCACTTCTTCCTAAAGGACTTTTATGTCCTAACCCCTTGGAATGGTCATGAAGACACCACGCACTGGACGAGTTACATGGTATTTGATCCAGAGAAAGGCGCAGGCGCTTTGTTTGCATTCCGCATGGAGCAGACGGAAGAGGAATCCATCGTGCTTCAACTCAAAGGACTTGACCCGTTGAAAAATTATGAGTTGATTGACGCCGACAGAGGAACACTTGGGATGAAACCCGGCGAGGACTGGTTAAAAGGCCTAACCATAACACGCGAGCAGAAGCGCTCCGCTGTGCTAATCTACATTCAAGAGGTTAAAAGCTAATTTGCGAGTGCGGTGAGGGCTGAAATTTACAAATAAAGTTGCTGG